>JAAEOH010000039.1 GCA_024244645.1 Hyphomicrobiales bacterium | reverse complement strand
CGGTTCATGGTCAAGGGCGCAGTGACGTAAGGATTGGATCCATTTTTCATATCAAGAACGATATGGAAAAGCCGGTTTTTTCATTTTACCTTCCGAAATCTATCTGCTTTCATAACCGCATTACGAATACAACTGGGTGCGGGCGGCGATTTCCGCGCCTCGGACAAATTGCCTTTCCCGGAGGAGATACAGCGTGCAATTTGCAGATATCAATGGCGTGACACTGCACTACCAGCTGATCGGAGCACCGGCGGGCAAACCCGTCATCGTCTTTTCCAACTCGTTGGGAACGGATTTCAGGATCTGGCGGGACGTCATTGTGCGGCTTGCGGGTGAATATGCGATCGTCACCTATGACAAACGCGGTCACGGTCTGTCCGATACCGGGGCAACGCCCTACAAGATTGAAGATCACGTCGCGGACCTTGCCGGTCTGCTCGACCTGCTGGAAGTCAAAGGCGCAATCATTTGCGGTCTGTCGGTGGGCGGCCTGATTGCGCAGGGGCTTTATGCCAGCCGCCCTGACCTGGTACGGGCGCTGGTCCTTTGTGACACGGGGCACAAGATCGGCAACAAGGAAATGTGGAACGGGCGGATCGATGCCATAGGGGTGGCCGGGATCGAAGCCATTTCCGAACAGATCCTGGAGCGCTGGTTCACCAAAGATTACCGGACCAATCAGATCGAGGCATTTGCCGGCTATCGCAACATGCTGTGCCGCACGCCGATCGCCGGATATACGGGTACTGCCGCAGCGATCAGGGATGCGGACTATACGGAAGAAGCGAAACGGATTTCCGTTCCGACGTTGTGCGTGGTTGGCGATCAGGACGGTGCGACGCCGCCGGAGCTCGTCGGTGAAATGGCAAAGCTCATTTCCGGTTCGCGTTATCAGGTCATACCAAATGCGGGGCACCTTCCCTGCATCGAGCAACCGGTTGTGCTGACAGATGCCATCAGGGCGTTTGTCGACCTGCTGTCGGAGCAGGGCGGAACGGTCAACTGAAAACAGGCCGCTCGGCGGTTTGACGGTCTGCGGGCAATGCGACCATCGGAAAGGGGTGCATGCATGAGTGTTTCTGTGTTTGAACATCCCATCCTTTCCGGATTGCTGGGCGACGAGCCCATTGCAGCGCAATTTGCACTTTCAGCCGAAATTACCGCAATGCTGCGTTTCGAGACGGCCCTTGCGGTTGCAGAGGAAGAGGCGGGTGCCATACCGAAAGGTGCTGCCGCCGCCATCGCGACCGCGTGCAACACACTCAAACCGGACATCGCCGCCCTGCGTGACGCAACCGCACGTGACGGCGTGAGTGTTCCGGAACTGGTGAGACAGTTGCGGGCGATGCTCAATCCCGATCTTGCCGCACATGTGCATTTCGCGGCGACCAGCCAGGATGTGATCGACACGGCCCTGGTCCTGCGGCTGGAGATCGTGCTCGAAGAGATCAGGCAACCCATGGATGCGCTGGTGGCCCTGCTCGACACCGTTGATGCCCGCTTCGGCAACCGGGAGCTGATGGCGCACACGCGAATGCAGCGGGCTGTCCCCATCAAGGTATCGGACAAGCTCTCCAGCTGGCGCGAGCCTCTTGTGGAAATGCGCGATGCTCTTGGCCGACTGCAAAAAACCGTGCTGCGGCTGCAGTTCGGCGGTGCGGCCGGCACGCTTGACCGGCTGGGCGACAAAAAGGCCATTGTCTCTGCGAGGCTGGCAAAGGAAGTGGGCCTTGCGGATCGAGGTTGCTGGCACACCAATAGAACACCGTTCGCGGAGCTGGCGGGCTGGCTTTCGCAGCTAACCGGCGTGCTTGGAAAAATCGGACAGGATATTGCGCTGATGGCGCAAAACGAGGTCGGCGGCACATCGTCGGCCCTGGCGCATAAGCAAAATCCGGTTGCTGCCGAAATCCTGGTCACGCTTGCCCGATTCAACGCAGCGGTTGTGTCGGGTATGCACAGCGCACTCGTTCACGAAAACGAGCGGTCGGGTTCGGCATGGACGCTGGAATGGATGCTGCTGCCGCAGATGGTGGTTGCGGCCGGTTGCGCGCTAAGCACCGCGACCCGCCTTGTCGGTAGCATTGAAGATCTGAGTGCCGAAACCAACAGCGGCCCGAATCCATGAGCCAGCGTCTGGTTATCGTTTACTGCGGTCTCTTAATGTCGCTATCGGCGTTTTCGACCGATGTCACCCTGCCGGCATTTCCGGAAATGGTAGAAGAGTTCGCGACGCCCTATGCATATGTCCAGTGGACGATAACGACATATATTTTTGCCACGGGTGCGGGTCAGTTGATCTGGGGGTCGATTTCCGATCGTTTTGGCCGCAAGCCGATCCTGTTCGCGGGACTTGGCATATTTCTGGTTGGGCAATTGCTTGCCGTCGTGGCGCCGACTATCGAGCTGCTGCTTCTGGCGCGGGTTGTGCAGGGTCTTGGGGCGGCGTCCGCCATTATTGGCAGCCGGGCTATCCTGCGGGATCTGTTTTCTGGCAAGGAATTGGCGCGGAATATGGCAATGGCTTCGGCAGTGTTTGCGATCGGTCCTATGTTGGCGCCGCTGCTCGGCGCAGTGATAGCGGATCTCGCCGGCTGGCGATCAATATTCATAGGGCTTTCCTGCCTGACATTGATTTTGATGATCATGCTCGGATTTTTCACTGAGACTTCGAAAGTGAAGGACGTCCGCGCACTCAAATTGTCACGCATTCAAACCAACCTCGTGGCTCTTTTTACCCATCCCCAATCATGTTTCTTTGTGCTGATATCAATGTTTGCCATGGCATTTCTGCTGCTGATTCTGACCGGCGCTGCACCCGTGTACGAATCCGAGTTCGGCATAACCGGTCTGTATTTTGCCGGCCTGTTCGCACTCCACGGCCTGGGGATCATAGCCGGACAACTGCTGAATCGGCGCCTCATCCACACGATCGGCATTGTGCCCTCGGTAATCGTTGCAAGCGTTGTCATGGTGGTGATGTCCGGCATCTTTCTTGCGCTCACGGTCGGTGATCTTCTGACGGTGATTGTGCTGCCGGTATTGCTTGGGCTCGCAAATTCGGGGTTCCTGGTTTTCTATTCCAATGCGACAAGCCTGGTGCTTGATCCGCATCAGGACAAGGCCGGATTCGCGGTTTCAATATTCGGGTTCGCAGCCCAGATGGGGGGTGCCCTCATCGCATCCGTCCTCGTTTATTTCAGCAATGACCAAGCGCTCGGAATGTCCACCCTGATGTTCTCGATAGCTCTTTTCATCCTTTTGGCCCTTGTGGGCTGGAATTTCAGAAAACAACCGGTCAGGGAGGTTTGACCATACGCACACAGGTGGCAATTATCGGTTCCGGGCCGGCCGGTCTTCTCTTGGGGCAATTGCTGTTCAAGGCGGGTATCGACAACATTGTGGTCGACCGGGTCAGTAAGGAACACATATTGGGCCGCATCCGGGCGGGGGTACTTGAGGAAGGCACCGCCGGGTTGATGGACCAGGCCGGCGTTGGCGCGCGGCTGCAGCTTGAAAACCTGCCCCATGACGGCTTTGACCTTGTTTTTGACAATGAAGTGCACCGGATCGATCTGTTCAATCTGACCGGCGGCAAACGCGTTCACGTCTACGGCCAGACGGAAATGACCCAAGATCTGATGGATGCCCGGGAAGCCGAAAACCTGACGACCTTCTACGACGCGCAGAATGTATTTCCGCACGATATCGATGGCGAGAGCCCTTATTTGACTTTCGAAAAGGATGGCACCAGCCACCGCATCGACTGCGATTTCATCGCCGGATGCGACGGTTTTCACGGCATCTGCCGCAAAGTGGTGGCAGACAACGGAATGCAAACTTTCGAAAAGGTCTATCCGTTCGGCTGGCTTGGTCTTCTTTCGGATGTTCCGCCGGTGCATGAAGAGCTCATCTACGTCAATCACAGCCTCGGATTTGCACTGTGTTCGCAGCGGTCGAAGACCCGCAGCCGCTACTATGTCCAGTGTGCCGTCAGCGAAAATGTCGAGGACTGGACAGCTGACATGTTCTGGGACGAATTGCGGCGGCGATTGCCGGATGAAGCCGCCCAGAAGGTGATAACGGGTCCGGCGCTCGAAATGTCCATCGCGCCGCTGTGTTCGGTGGTTTCGGAACCGATGCGTTTCGGCCGGCTGTTTCTTGCCGGGGACGCGGCACATATCGTTCCGCCGACCGGTGCAAAGGGGCTTAACCTCGCGGCCAGCGACGTGCATTATCTCTTCGAGGCGTTCCGCGAACACTATGCGGACAATTCCACCGCAGGTATCGATGATTATTCGCGCAGAGCGTTGCTTAGGGTGTGGAATGCCGAGCGGTTTTCCTGGTGGATGACCAGCGTCATGCACCGGTTTCCCGACATGAGCACATTCGACAGACGCATCCAGCGATCCGAGTTTTACCAGCTCACGCATTCGCAGGCGGCATCGACAGCGCTGGCCGAAAACTATGTTGGGCTGCCCTACTGAGCCACCGGTCGTCTGTCGCAAATGTGGTCATGTCATCTTAAATAATTTGTATTGACAAATAAACCGGCATTTTGTTTGCTCGCTCGGGACAGGGAGTGAGTGATGGTCTTGGTTGCCGGGACGGGTATGACGGCGTTCAACCGCCGCAAAGACGGCAGCGGCTTCCGCGACTGGGCGGGAGCGGCATTTCACGAGTCACTCGAATCGGCGCAGCTTTGTCGCGACGATATCGATGCGCTGGTGGTGGCCAGCGAAAGCGATTTCTTTTCCATGCAGCTCAATCCGGCATCGGTACTGGCCGATGATTTCGGTCTGACAGGCGTCGCCTGTCAAAGGGTCGAAGGCGGGGGTGCTTCCGGCCAGCTTGCCGTCCATGCCGGGGCAATGATGGTTCTTTCAGGCGCAGCCCGTCACGTTGCAGTCGTCGGGTTCGAGCCGTCGGCGTCCTATCTGAGCGGAGCCGCCGTTTCTGAACTTTATGGATATTCCTTCGATGCGTGGACGGACGGTATGACCGGCATTTCGGCAACGGCACTCTATGCGCTTTCAGCCAAGGTGTTCATGGCGCGCAGCAATGCCAACCAGGAAGATTTCGCAGCGATTTCGGTCCAAAACCGTGCAAACGCCTGCGATAATCCGACGGCGCATCTGCCGCTCGAAATCACCCTGGAAGAGGTGGTGGATTCACCAATGGTGTTCGATCCCTACCGGCGGTTGGACTGTTCGCCGCTCAGCGACGGCGCTGCCGCAATCATTTTGACTCAACCCGAAGACGCCCCGGCAAGCCGGCGTGGTGCAGCGCGCATCGCCGGTATCGGTGCGGCCAGTGACCGCGTGCGCCTCGGTGACCGGGGCGATCCGGGGTTCTTTGCCGGCAAGCAGGCCGCCGCCAGACGCGCCTATGCGATGGCTGGAATTGAAAAACCCGAAACCCAGATCGGCCTTGCCGAGGTCTATGACGCCTATTCGGGCGCGCAGCTTCAGGCGATCGAGGCACTTGGTCTTTCGAGGGACTATCTGACGGAACACCGATCAGGCGGTTTTAGCCCATCGGGAAGGCTGCCTGTCAATCAATCCGGCGGGCTGATGGGTCAGGGCGCCCCGGTCGGGGCGACCGGAATTGCTCAGGTGATCGCCTGCGCACGGCAGATCGAGGGCACCTATCACGACGGCCTTCAGTTGAAGAAACTGCCGCGTTATGCGGTTGCGGACACACACGGCGGCGTTGCCACGAGCTGCGCCGTCACCGTGTTAGTGGGGGCAGGCAATTGAAGCACCGTCTGACCCTCGACTACACACTCGGCGAAGGCGAGCTGGCACCCTATCTCGACGGTTTGCGGCGCGGTACGGCTACCGCCCGACAATGCCGGCAATGCGACCGGGTAACGTTTCCGCCGGAGCGCATGTGCAGCTGCCAGACTGGCAACAACCGCGTCGCCACTTTCGACTGGAAGGCGCTTGACGGTAAGGCCGAGATCACCCACCGGACCGATGGCGCGGGTGGGGCATTTGCCCTGGCGCGTTTCGCGGGCGCCGACAATCTGGCGGTCTGCAGAATTATCGACCCAACGGTGCGGGGAAACCAGGCAAGGCTGCACGCAGCCGATGGCGATCTGCCGGGGTTGGCCATAGAGATACTGGGAGAAGCTATTGAAACCGCTCGATAAATGGCCAAAGGAAGAGCTGGCGGAGATTGGCCTCGCACAGCGAGATGGCGCTCTGGGAATTGCCATTGAACCCGACTGCAACATCTTTTCGATGACCGTCGGGCGCTATCTCGGCCCGGATACATGCAATAACCGGGCGATTTCCATCGAGGAATCAGATGGCAGTATGGTGCATTACACATTTGCTGAAGTGGACAGCGCGGCAACGGCGCTGGCGGCGCGTCTGCGTGCGCTCGGTTACGGCCGGGGCGACTATATCGGGCTGCATTGCGGCATGCGACCCGAGACGGCGATTGCCCATATGGCAGTGTGCAAAATCGGCGCGGTCGCCGTCACCCTGTCGCAGCTCTACGGTCCCGACACACTGGCGCATGCGCTGAATGATTGCGGTGCGACCGTCCTGCTGACGACCGAGACCGCATGGGCGCCCTTGCGGCCGCAACAGGCGAGCCTGTTTCCGACACTGCGCGACGTGCTTGTTTCTGGTAGCACCGGCCCGGAGGAAGAACTGAACTATGTTTTGAAGGCCCCTGCCCCGGATGAATTTGAACCGGAATTGACCGGTGCAGATGATCCGGCGCTGCTGATGTACACTTCCGGTTCTACCGGCATGCCGAAGGGCATCCTTCACGGGCACCGGGTGCTAGCCTCTTACCGGCCTTCAATCAATTTGTTCTTCAATCTTTCGCTTGCGGATGCCGACGCCGTCTACTGGTCCCCGTCGGACTGGGCATGGGTCGGCGGGCTGCTCGATATGCTGTTTCCGGCGTGGCTGGCGGGTCGCCCGATCGTCACCTCCGAGGCGCGTTTCAAGGCCGACTGGGCCTTTGCCTTCATGGCGCGCCACAAGGTGACGCACACCTTTCTTGCACCGAGCGCGATCCGGCGCCTGGCACAAACGCTGCAACCGCGCAGGAATCATGATCTCGCATTGAGGGTCATATGCACCGGCGGTGAAGCGCTGGCGGCGGAGATTCTGGAGTGGTCGGAAAATGCGCTGGGGGTCGTCTGCAATGAGTTCTACGGCATGACCGAAGTCAATCATCTTATCGGCAATTGTGCGGCGCTTTATCCGCGGCGGGCAGGATCAATGGGACTTGCCTATCCCGGTCACAATGTCCTTCTGGTGGATGGTGAGTGGCAGCCCGTCGCGCCCGGCGAGGTCGGTGAGATCGTCACCACTGCCGACGCGCCGACGCGCTATCTCGGCTATCTCAACAATCCGGACAAGGAGGCCGAACTGCTTCTCGGGCCGCTTATGCGAACATACGACCTGGCGGAGCGGGATGCCGACGGATACTTCTGGTACAAGGGCCGCTCAGACGATCTCATCAAGTCTTCGGGCTTCCGTATCGGGCCGGCGGAAATCGAAGAGTGCCTGATCGCGCATGCGGCCGTCGCCGAAGCCGCGGTTGTCGGAAAACCCGATGCGGAGCGCGGATCCATCGTCAAGGCGTTCGTCAGATTGGCTGCGGATTACAGGCAAAGCGCAACCCTGGAACTCAAGAAGGAACTTGCCGATCATGTGCGCACCCGGCTCGCACCCTACAAGGCTCCGCGCGAAGTGGAGTTTGTCGAATCCTTCGAATTGACGTCGTCCGGCAAGATCAACCGCAAGGCCTTGCGGCTCCAGGAGGGCGGTTGACGACAAGATTTGATTGAACTAATCTGTATTTACAAATCTGGTAAACCCTATGAAATTTGGTATTCATTCCGGGCTTTGGATGACGCGCTGGACCGACGAGATCGACCCGATCATGTCGACCGTCGCGGATCTCGGTTTTGACGGAATCGAAATCTCGCTGCTCGGAATAACGCTGGATCGTGCCGCGGCGCTGAAGGCGGCCGCCAACGAACGTGGTCTGGAGATCACCTGCTCGACAGGGCTGGGCGCCAATGAAGATCCGACATCACAGGATGCGCAAATGCGCCAGGCCGCGAAAGCTGCTCTTGAAAACGCCGCGCGGATCACGGCTGCCCTTGGCTCCGTCCAGCTTGCCGGTGTCCTTGCTGCGCCCTGGGGGGTGTTCGATCCGTCGGACAAGGCTGGGCGGGCCGAACGGTCTGCCGAGGTCCTCGGGTCGGTCGACCCGCTGCTGGGAGAAGAAGGTGTTGTTCTCGGCATAGAGGTCATCAACCGGTTCGAAACCGACCTGACCACCACGGCGCGCGAGGGCGTGGCGCTGGCAACAGCCACCGGATCGCCGCGTATTGGTGTGCTTCTGGATACGTTTCACATGAACATTGAGGAAAAGGATCCGCCTGCGGCGATCAGGCATGCCGGCAGCAGGCTTTTCCACTTCCATGTTTCCGACAATGACCGGGGCACGCCGGGAAGCGGCCATTTCGATTTTGGTTCGGCTGCCGGCGCGTTGCGCGACATCGGCTATGATGGTTGGGTTACGGCAGAAATGTTTGTCGTGCCAGGTCATCCGACCAGCGCCGATCTGAATATCTGGCGGGATATAGAATCCGACCCGACGGATGCCGCACGCCAGGCACTGCAGTTCATGAAAGCGACGTTCCAATGACGGCACGGGGTTATTTCGAGCGGCTGCAAGCGGTTTTTGCATCGGAAAAGACGCGCCTTGACGAACTCGATGCAGCCATCGGCGACGGTGATCACGGGACAACGATGCTGCGCGGCCTGAATGCCGCTGTGAAGGCCGATGACGGCCGGCAGGCAAAGGCGTTCATGCGCGCGTCGGGCGGTGCGTCGGGTACACTTTTTGGCCTTGTCCTTCACGAAATTGAGCTTCACCTTATCGGCAGCGACATGACGCCGGGTGCACACCTTGATCGCGCGATCGAGCGGATCAAGGCGCTGGGCAAGGTCGAAACGGGTGACAAAACCATGGTGGACGCTCTTGAACCGGCGGCCAGGGCGCTGGAAGCCGGCGGCGGCATCAACGAGGCGGTTGCCGCGGCAGCCCAGGGTCGTGATGCGACCCGTGCCATGGCGGCGCGCAGTGGTCGCGCCCGTTATGTCGAAAATGCGGGCGCCGGGCACATCGACCCGGGCGCGACATCCGTCTGTCTGATCCTCCAGGCGCTCGCCGACGCGGGGGAACAGTGATGAAGAAACTGTTCAACAGCCAGGAAACCATGGTCGACGACATGATCGACGGTTTTGTGGCCGCGTTTCCCCAGGTTGTACGCGGCAACAATGACCCACGCATCGTCGTGCGTGCCAAGTCGAAGAACAGGGATGAAAAGGTAACGCTGCTGATCGGCAACGGTTCCGGCCACGAGCCGATCGCGATGGGGTTCATCGGTGAGGGGCTGCTTGATGCCAATGTGGTGGGAGATGTCTTTGCGGCGCCATCGGCTGATCTCATCCTCGACGGCATTGCGGAGGTAAATGGCGCGGCAGGCTCGATCCTCCTGGTCTCGCAACATTCGGGCGACGTCATCAATGGCGGCGCTGCGGTCATGCTGGCCGAGGAGGCGGGCCACAGGGTCAAGCCGCTTTATATGTATGACGACATATCCTCGGCGCCAAAGGGCCAGGAAGGTGAACGGCGCGGCGCGCCGGGAACCATGTTCATCTACAAGATACTTGGCGCGGCAGCGGAAGAAGGCACGGCGCTGGGGCCGCTCTATGCGCTTGGCGAAGCGGTGCGCGACAACACCCGCACGCTGGCGGCCGCCGTCAGCCCCGGCATTTCTCCGCTGAACGGAAAGGCGATGTTCTCGCTGCCGGATGACGAGATCTATCTTGGCATGGGTGTGCACGGGGAGCCCGGTATCGGCCGGGCGAAATACGGGCCGGTCTCCGGTCTGGTGGAGACCATTGTCGAGGCGTTGCTCGAAGACCGGCCCATCGAGGCCGGCGATAAGGTCGCGGTGATGATCAACGGCATGGGCGGAACGACGCTGATGGAGCTGTTGACCATTTACGGACAAACGGAAAAATCGCTTGCGGCACGGGGCATTAAGGCGATCGCCCCGATGGTGGGCACGTTCGTGACGACACAGGAGATGGGCGGCTTCTCGATTTCGCTGCTGACCCCGACACCGGAGATGCTGCGATACTGGTGCGCGCCGTCGGATACACCGCATTTCCCAGCAATCAACATGGGCTGAAACGCATGGAAAACAGCAAACCTGCATCACTGTCGCCCATATACGGCGTTGCCGTGGATCAGGGGAGCGGCCTGAAGGCCGCCATCGCCGAGGCACGCGGGGCAGATAGCCAGGAAAGCGATATTTTCACCTTCAAGAAGGCAGTTGTGGAATGTCTCAGTCCGGAAGCCTCCGTCCTGCTGGTTGATGCCGAATATGGGCGGCAGTTGCTGCCACATTTCGACCCGGCCTGCGAAAAGCTGCTTGCCTATGAGGCCGATGTCTATCACATCAATACAAGCGAACGCATCACCGCTCTGCCCGACAATCTGAGCGTTGCCGACTATGCCAGACTGGGCGTGCGCCGGCTGAAGTTCTTTCTTTATTACGGTCCACGCTGCAGCGAAGCAACAAACGACAAGAAACATGCGCTGGTGCGCGATATCGGCTCACAATGTGCGGAACACGGCATCGAGTTCCTGTTCGAGCCGATCGTCTATGACGATGAAATCGACGACGCATCGTCACTCGCATTTGCCACGCTGAAACCCGAACTCGTCATGGAAGCGACCCGCACCTTTGCCCACCCGGATTTCAAGATTGATGTCCTCAAGGTCGAGATTCCGGTCAACCTGGCCTTTGTCGCCGGGTTCGGAACCGGTGAATTCAGCCGTGACCAGGTGCTGGAAGCCTTTCGATATACGGCCGCCGTGGCAGACGGTATTCCACTCGTCTATTTGAGCGCGGGCGTTTCCTTTGACTGGTTCGAACAATCGCTGGAGCTGGCGCGCGAGTCCGGTGTGGAGGCTGCCGGCTTCATGTGCGGGCGGGCGATCTGGTCGGACGCAATCATCGAATTCGACGAGGGCGGCGAGAACCGGCTTGTCGACTGGCTTTCCGGTGAGGGGTGCAACCGCCTCAAGCGGCTGAAGGCTGCGCTATGACTGAGACCGCCGACCTTCTGTCTGCAATAAAGGCGTTGCTTGAGGGACGGTTGTCGCTGCGCACTGTCGCCAAGGCCAGCAACAGCGAGGTGGATCTGGCAATTTCAGTGGCACAGCAGGCCTTTGGCGGCATGAATCAGAGCGGCTACGGATGCGAAATGGGCAAGGATGCCATTGTGCTTTATTCGCAGACCAAACGCTTCCGGGTCGCCTGATGCGTAATTTTTTGACACACCGCATTCAATCATACAAATTGGTATGCAAAGAATGAGGGAGACTGACCATTGGAAGCGCGTGCCGCACCAAAATACAAAGTTGCCTACGGCGCCCTGTTGAGCCGCCTCGTATCGGGGCGCTATCCTATTGGCGGCCGCCTGCCGACCGAGGATGAGCTGGCAAGAACGTTCGATATCAGCCGGGTGACCATACGCCGGTCACTCGACATGCTTGTCAATGAAGGTTTTCTGGAACGGCGGCAGGGGAGCGGTTATACGGTCCTGTCGCTATCACCGCCGTCCTCCATGTGTCTGTCGTCCTTTACCGATGCGATGTTGCGCGCCGGCCGGGAACCTTCATCGAAACTGATCCGTATCTCAACACAGGAGGCGGAGGGTCATGGCGAGGAGCTGATCGAGGAATTGCGGCATGAACGGCTAACCTGTATCGAGCGTCTGCGGCTGGTCGACGACGAACCGCAGATGCTGGTGCGCACATGGGTTCCCGCCCGCCTGATGCCCAGCGCCGCTCCCGAAGATTTTCCGAACACCGGCCATGAGCAGTCGATCCTGCGCATTTTCAAGCAGCGGTTCGGGCTCGAATGGAACGCGGCCTGCGAGGATATAAGCCCAGCGGGCGCGCCGAAGGATGTCGCGAAATACCTGCTGATCGAACCGGGCACGCCGCTGCTGGTGCAGGCCTGCACCGCTTTCGACGAAGACGGCGGCGTGGTCTTCTACGAGCAGGTATTCCGCGTTGGAAAAGTCAGTTTCAATCTCACTGGCGCCACGAGGCAGGCGCGCTAGAAAGGCCGGTTCATGCGTAACAATCTGTCCATTGGTGTGATCCAGGCCTCTTTGCCAAGCTATTTTCCCGATGAGCATCGGGTGTTCGAGGATTGCCAGGCTGGCCTTCAGAAACTGTGCGATGCGCAGGGTATCCGAATTGTTGTCGCTCCGGACAGGCCAATGAACGGCTCGGAAGCGCGCAAGGCTGCTGAGTTCTGCCTGGCGGACGGCGCGGATTTCCTGCTGCTGATCCATGGCGGCTTCACCATGGGCGATGTGGCCCATACGCTTGCGACAATCCCCGTACCGATGGGCGTATGGGCAACGCCGGAGCCGACACTGGACGGTGACATCCAGCTCAATAATTTCGTGTCGCTCAACATGACAATGTCGATTGCCAAGAAGGTACGCGATCTTCAAAAAAACCCGATCCAGTGGTATTTCGGCGCTGCGGACCGTCCCAAAATCCAGGCCCGGTTTACCAACACTTTCCGGGCGCTTTCAATACTCAAAGCTATCACCGGTTCGCGGATCGCACTGATCGGTGGCCTGGCTCCCACCTTCTACAATATGGAGGTGTCGTCCAACACGCTGAAGCGGCGTTTCGGGATCGATGTCGAAGCCTCTGAGATTGTCGAGCTGACCAGCCGCATGGCGGCAATCGATGCATCGCGCGCCAGCGCGGAACTTGAAAAAATCAGGGCTGCTGCGCGGGTGGACGGTGTCACCGATGAACAGATGGACCTGAGCGCCAGAGCAGCGCTGGCACTGCGCGATATCTGCGCCGACGGCCAATTCGATGCGCTGGCCGTATCCGACTGGCCGGCATTGCAGGTCGATCCGGGACAGCATCCGGGCGCGGCCTTTACCTGGCTGGAGGAGGTCGACGGAATTCCGGTCGCATCGGAAGGCGACTTGCTCGGCGCGGTTACCCAGCTGGCGGCAAAGTCGATGACCGGCAAGGTCGGTTACCTCCTGGATATGACGGAGCCTGATCTGGAGCAGGGCGATCTCCTGATGTGGCACGGCGGCGGCGGGCCGCTCTATCTGGCGGACGATGCGGGGGCAAAATGGATCAATCACCCGATGATCGGACGCGGCACTGAAGAAGGTGCGTGTTACGGCACCATCAGCGATCTGGTTTTCCGGGACGGACCAGTGACCGCAATGCGCATTTCGGACGACGCAACGACCATGTTCGACATGGAGGCTCGGGTGGTCGGGCGTGCGCCATCGGGATACAGCGGCTGCCGGGGCTGGCTCAGAGGATTTTCCTTTGCCCGTGAACCCGCGTCTCTGGACGATGTCATGGCGACCGTTATGGGACACGGCGTTGAACATCATTTTGTTCTGGTTCCCGGACATCATCACGAGGTGCTCGCCGAGTTTGCGGCATGGGCGGATATCTCCCCGCTCGGGCGGCTGACTGCGCGCAATCACCTTGATCCGGGCCTCTAGTTACGAACGGCGAATTGTTCGTCAAGAATGCGATTTCAGATGCGGTGAATGCGTGGTTCGAAGGGGAGTTCGAACCACAGTGAAACGTGCTGCTTTTATGTCTTTTCCGACCCATAAATCAGGCTTTGGAAAGACCGATCGGGCACATGGAATTGTTGACAGGAATTCAAATTGATATTACTCATTTGTTTATAACAAATTTTGGTGGGAGGTGCTGGTGCGAGCAGAATTTGAGCCGATCCGGTGCATGGATTTTCGACTGACAGGATGGCTTTGACACCGTGACACAGGTTCAGCTCAATGCGGTCAGAAAGGAGTTCGGATCCTTTGTTGCCCTGGAGCACATCGATCTGGATATTCAATCCGGCGAGCTCGTGGCGCTGCTCGGCCCTTCGGGATGCGGCAAGACGACGACGCTGCGCATGATTTCAGGCCTCGACAATCCGACCAACGGCGAAATCCTGTTCGACGGCAATGATGTGTCAGACGTGCCGGTGCGCGACCGAAATGTCGGAATGGTGTTTCAGCGCTATGCGCTTTTCCCGCATATGAGCGTTGAAAAGAACATTACATTCGGTCTGCGGGTGCGCGATATCCCGGCGAGCGAAGTGAGCGAGCGGCTCGAAGAAATACTGGATATCGTGCAGCTTACGGCATTCCGTGACCGGTTCCCGGCGCAGCTGTCTGGCGGGCAGATGCAGCGCGTTGCCATCGCCAGAACGCTGATAACAAAACCGTCTGTGCTGATGATGGACGAACCGCTTGCCAATCTCGACACCAATCTGCGTGGCGAGATGCGGCGTTTCATCAGAGAACTGCAGCAGCGCTTCAACATCACCACGATCTTCGTGACCCACGATCAGGTGGAAGCGATGGAGCTTTCCGACCGTGTGGCGGTGCTTTTCGATGGGCGCCTCGAACAATTCGACACACCGGACGGTATCTATCATCGGCCCGACAAGACCAGCGTTGCAAAATTCATGGGCGCCTCAAACATCATCGACGGGGTTGTCGGTGATGGCGGCCTGAAAACGGCGTTTGCCGATTTGAGTATTGGTGACGGCGGCGCATTCGGCGCCGGATCGCAGGTCAAGGCAATGGTGCGGAGCGAAGCCATCAGACTTTTGAAGGAACCGGAAGCCGGCGCGCAGAACCAGCTTTCCGGCACGATCCGCACAGCCGATTTTTTCGGTGCGACCGTGTCCTATGTCGTGCAGGTCGGCGACTACGAACTCAATGTCGACGAGCATTCAACAGAGATGCTGGAGCCGGATACGCCGGTCTATCTGCAGTTGCCAAGCGACAGGATCTGGCTGTTTCCGGATGAAAAAGGCTAATTAAACCGGTGGCAAGGTTGCCGCCACAAACGGGAGGAATGTCATGACTGGTATGAACAAGAGCGCTTTGCTCAAGGGACTGATGACGGCGAGCGCGCTCGCTCTCATGACGTCGCTTGCCTATGGCGACGACGCCGCGAAACAGTTCCGAACCGATTTCCTTGACGGAAAGGCGAGTTGGGATGACGTGAAGGCGCGTGCCGCCGAAGAAGGCAAAATCAATTTCTATTATTGGGGCGGCAGCGACACAATCAATGTCTGGGTGGACAGCGTCGTCACGCCTGCGCTAGCGGCTGAAGACGTCACCCTCAATCCCGTGCGCATCACGGGTACAAAAGATGCGGTGGATCTGGTGCTTGCGGAAAAGAACGCCGGAAAAGGCGTTGGCGAGGGCAGCGTCGATGCCATCTGGCTGAACGGTGAAAACTTCTACACGATGTCCCAGCAGGATGCGTTGTTTGGGTCCTTCGCCCAGAAAGTGCCGAATTCAAGCAATTTCGACTGGAATGAAGACGATCCGCGTTCATTGCTCAACCTGCGCGATTTCGGCGTGGTGACCAACAGCCAGGAAATCCCCTGGTCGGGCCAGCAATATGTCTGTGCGGTCAACCGGCAATATGTCGATGCGGCCAACACGCCGTCGACATTTGAAGATATGAAAAAATACCTCGAAGCCAATCCGGGCAAGTTCACCTATGTGAAGCCGCCGCACTATGTCGGCAACACTTTCGTGCAGTCGGTGATGTATGCATTCAACCCGGACGGCAATGGTGCCATCCCCTTCCAGCAATCGATCGGCGATCTCGGTGCCGAAGAGCTGGCGCGGCTGATTAAGCCGGGCATGGAATATCTCAGGGCAATCGAACCGATGTTGCTCGGCGCCGATGGCGGAAAAGCGCGTTATCCTGAAGATATTGCGGCGCTTGACGGGCTTTTCCTCAACGGCGAGGTTCATTTCGACTGCAAATTCGGCCTTTATGCGGTGCATACCGGTCTGCAGACCGGTACCTTTCCGGAGCAGGCGGAGGCCTTCATCTTTCCCAAGGGCCTGATGATTGCCAACAAGAACTATCTTGCCATTCCGGCAAACAGCCCCAACCCGGCAAGCGCCCTGGTGTTCGCAAACTACATGGCGTCGGTGGAATCGCAGGCCTCCAAGCTTGAAAAGGCCGGCATGCCGGTGGGCATCGATATCTGGAAACTTGCCGCCGATCAGGCCGCCATGGTGGAAAAGGCCGCACCGAAGCATTACGGCGTGACGCAGGAAGAACTCGACGCGAATGTCGCGCCTGACACCAACGCAAGTCTCGTCGATGTGATCGAAGCCACGTGGCTCGAATATATCGAACGCGGCTCGTCCGCGTCGATCGAAGAGATCGTTGCAAAATCGGCCAAGGAAATCGCGCAATAGGCGCTCATCGCAATGCCGCCGGCAAACCGCCGGCGGCATATTCATCGATTTTGAAGGGCACGATATGAGCGCCTCGGTCAGGACGGCAGCGCAGCGCAAGGCACGGCTTCTGCTTATTGCGGAATTGTCGCCCGTGGTCATTGTGCTGTTTGTGCTTTTCGGTGGTGCGCTGGTGCTTGCTGTCCTGCAGAGCCTCGGATTCGCGCCCTGGTTCGGGGTCAACACGTTTCCGGATTTCTCCTATTTCGGCGCGCTCTGGGGCTCTTCGGCCTTCTGGGTGTCGCTGTGGCTGACGCTCTACTACGGTTTCGTTTCGACGATAATAGCACTCATCATGGCGATCATATTGAGCCTGGCGCTGATCAAGCCGTTTCGCAGCAAGACGCTTTACAAATATCTCTACAAGCTGCCGCTGATGATCCCCTATACGGTGGGCATCGCGCTGGTGGTTCTGATGCTCGGCAATGGCGGAATCATGTCGCGGCTTCTGGCCTTCGTCGGCATGATCGACAATCCGGGGCAGTTTCCGCAGATCCTCAAGACACATTACGGATGGGGCATCATCACGGTTTATGTGTGGAAGCAGGTTCCGTTCATGACGCTGGCAATCTATGCCGTGCTTCTGGGCATTGGCCGGGAAACGGAAGAAGCCGCCGCCATTCTTGGCGCCAACCGCCGGCAGATCTTCTTTTCGGTGACCCTGCCGCAGATCCTTCCCGGCATCGTGTCGTCGACACTGATCTGCTTCGCCTTCAATGTCGGCGCGTTCGAAGCGCCGTTTATCCTCGGCGGCGGCTATCCCGATACGCTGCCGGTTGTCGCCTGGCGTTATTTCAACGACGCCAATTATGCCTTCCAGCTTCAGGGCATGGCGACCGTCGTTTCCATCGGCATCGTATCCGGTGTGATCTTATTCGGCTATCTCGCCGCCTACCGGCGCTATGAGCGCATGCGCGGGAGGGCGTGACATGGCCGGAAGGAAGGTCACGAATACGTTCAACCGCCTGTCGCCGTTCCAGCGGTTTTACCTGATTGCCGTTGCCGCGCTGATCGTCGGACCGTTTGCGCCGCTGATCATTCAAAGTCTTGCCTTCCGCTGGGCCTGGCCCAACCTCCTGCCGTCCGTGTGGTGGCTGGAGCAGCGGGAAAAATCACCCATTCCGCTGGCCTGGGACTATGTGCTTTCGCCCTATTCGCGGATCTATGAGGCGACCATCAATACAATGGCGATCGGACTGGCGGTGACGGTCATCTGCCTGGCGATCTGCCTGCCGGCGGCGCGGGTGCTGGCGCGTGAGCGTTTCAGGGGCAAAAACAGTTTCGAGTTTTTCCTGTCCCTGCCGCTGATCGTCCCGGAAGCGGCGATCGGCATCGCGCTGTTGATGATTTTCATCAATCTCGGACTTGCCGGCAGCTATGTCGGCATCATCATCGCCCATCTCATTCCGACGATCCCCTACATGGTGCGCATGCTGACGGCGGTCTATCAGGGGCTGGGTCGCGAATTCGAGGAGCAGGCGATGATCCTCGGCGCCAATCGCTGGCAGATCCTGAGAATGGTGACGCTACCGATGCTGATGCCGGGTGTCGTGGCCGGAGCACTTTTCACATTTCTCGTATCGAGCAACATCTTCCTGCTGACGTTCTTTTTGGGGCAGGGAAAGATCATCACACTGCCGACGCTGCTGTTTTCGAAAATCTCCGGCGGAACCCTCGATGCATCGGCAGCCGGGATCACGCTCATCGTGTCGCTGCCCGGCATCATCCTCTTGGTGATCTCGGAGCGGTTTATCAAGGAAGAGGCCTTCGGCAAGGGCTTTGGCAATTAATACGACCCGCATTGCGGCGGACCTATAAATGAAAGGCTGGGACGATGCTGACACCGGATCACATTCTTGAACGCTTCCCGACGCTGAGCGACGAGGAAATGGAAAAGCGCCTGGAACATCCCGGCAAACCTGTCAGGGTCATTATCGACACGGATGCGGCCAACGAGATCGATGACCAGTATGCGGTGGCCTGGGCGCTTCTATCACCGGAAAGGCTGCATCTCGAAGGCGTGACCGCGGTGCCGTTTTCCTTCCGGCATCATCGCGACGGTATTATCGAAAGCGTTCGGATCATGCGGGAGGGTGGTTCACTCACCGACACCAAGATGGGCGGTCTGCGCGGTTGGGCGCAGCGGGTGATTGACGCGGGCAGACGTGCCGAGGACATCAAATTCGTCAATCCGGACGACGGCGCGGAACTGTCCTATCTGGAAATATTGCGCGTGTTCGAGAAATGCGGCGTTGAATCCGACGGCAAGGTCTTTCGCGGATCACCCGGATATCTGACATTGCCGGAAGAGCCGATCCAGTCGCCGGCTGCCGATTTCATCATCGAGCGGGCGCGGGCCAACCCGGACGAGCTGCTTTATGTGTGCGCCATGGGTGCGGTGACGAATATCGCTTCTGCGTTGTTGATGGCGCCCGATATTATCCGCAATGTCGTCGTGATCTGGACGTCGGCCTTTCCGAGTTCCACGCCCCATTGCAACCGTCCGTCGCTCAATCTCGTCCAGGACCCGCTGGCCTCGAGCCTGATCTTCGACTGCGGCGTTCCGCATGTCTATCTGCCGGGATATCACGTCGGCGCGCAGCTGAAGATTTCGCTGCCGGAAATGCAGCGTTTTGTCGACGGCAAGGGGGCAATCGGCTCCTATCTGCATCACCTTTATACGCACAATCCGCTGCATGAGATGTTTGCGATTACCGATCCTGAGGAACGCAACTGGGTGATCTGGGACCTGATCGATATCGCCTGGCTGTTCGATCCGGAATGGGTCCCCACGATGCTGGTGCGTTCACCGGTGCTCGACGATAATCTTTACTGGCAGCATCCGCAGGGCCGGCACCTGATGCGAGAGGCCTGGGACGTCAACCGCGACGCCATCTTTATGGATCTCTACAGGTGCCTGGAAAAAGCGCCCTGACCGGCGTATTTCGCCTGGATCACGTCTGCCTCACCGGAAAATGTGTTGCGATTGATCGCGGGACTGTCGCATTAAGGCACGGTCAATCGCCATTGGGAGGGTGTTGGCCGATGACCACGCTGAATATTTCGATAACGGCTATTGCAACGGACCGCAAAATGGCCGTCCGGCTCCCCTATGTTTGTTTCGGCATGCCGAATTTGTGGAGCTGAATCATGGACAGCCTATCCAGCCTGGTGGTTATGGGAACGCTGCAGTTCCTGTCCACCTTGTTCGTCTTCGCCATCGGATCGGTGCTGCTGGTGATTGTTATCCTGTTCATTCTGGATGTGAGCCAGACCGGCGATGCGGTGCGCAGGAACTATCCGGTGCTCGGCCGTTTCCGCTATCTGTTTTCCATGCTCGGCGAGTTCTTCCGGCAGTATTTTTTCGCCATGGACCGCGAGGAAATGCCATTCAACCGGGCGGAGCGCGAATGGGTGGACCGGGCCGCCAAGAACAAGGACAACACGGTTGCATTCGGCTCAAGCAAGAGCCTGACGCCGCCGGGCACGGCCATATTCGTTAACTGTCCATTCCCGACCCTTTCGGAAGACGCCTCGAAAATAGAGCCGCTGGAGATCGGCCCCTATTGCCGCGAGCCCTATAGGGCACCTTCCCTCTTCAACATCTCAGGGATGAGCTACGGCGCCTTGTCGACGCCGGCTGTGCGGGCCTTGTCAAACGGCGCACGCATGGCCGGGTGCTGGATGAACACCGGTGAGGGCGGCCTTTCGCCCCACCATCTGGAGGGTGGATGCGACATCGTTTTTCAGATCGGTACCGCAAAATACGGTGTGCGCGATGAAACCGGAAAGATGAGCGATGAAAAGCTGAAGGAAGTCGCCGCCCATCCACAGGTCAAAATGTTTGAACTGAAAATGAGCCAGGGCGCGAAACCGGGCAAGGGCGGCATCCTGCCGGGGATCAAGGTGACTTCCGAAATCGCGGCGATCCGAGGGATTCCTGAAGGCAAGGATTCCATCTCGCCCAACCGCCATCCCGAAATCGACAATGCCGGCGAAATGCTCGATGTGATCGGACGCATCCGCAATGCCACCGGAAAACCGGTCGGTTTCAAAGCGGTGATCGGCGCTTTTGGCTGGCTTGAGACCATGTGCAAGGAGATTCATGCACTCGGCATTGAAAGTGCGTCGGATTTCATCACGATCGACAGCGGCGATGGCGGAACGGGTGCGGCGCCCATGGCGCTGATGGACAATGTCGGTCTGCAAGTGCGCGAATCCTTGCCGCTGGTGGTCGATATCCTGCAGAAATACGGCTTGAGGGAACGGATCCGGGTTATCGCGTCCGGTAAGCTGATCACGCCGTCGGAGGTTGGCTGGGCCATTGCGGCCGGTGCCGATTTTGTCACCTCGGCGCGGGGTTTCATGTTCTCGCTCGGCTGTATTCAGGCGCTCAAATGCAACAAGAACACCTGCCCGACCGGGATTACCACGCACAACAAACGACTGCAGCGCGGGCTCAATCCGGAGAGCAAGGCTGTCCGGGTCGCCGGCTACTGCAAGAACATGATCCACGAGGTCGAGATCATCGCGCATTCCTGCGGCGTGCGCCGGCCACGGCTCCTACGCCGCATGCATGTGCGCATCGTTCAGGACAACGGCAAGTCGGTACCGATGGATGATCTTTATCCGTGCCCTGACATATTGGCGGAATACCGTCAGCCCTCAGAGGTTGCGGCAGAACCGGCAAAGGCATCGTGAACCTGAAGCATTACAATTTCGGCATAGCAGCGTTAGAGGTTTTGTATTCGCAATATGCGCGGCGTTCGGTTCCAATGGAAGCCGTTTTGGGCCTCCTAACTGCCGCGCCCCCGTGGCACAAGACTGATCTGCGCCTTACCCCTAACCTTTACGGGGCGTAGAGGAAGACCCCTCCCTGTAGGGGTCTTCTTTTTTTGGCCAAAAGCCGCCTGTGAAGAATCGAACTGGCAGACGATCAGGTCAATTCAGCTTCTTTACGCCAATGAATTCAATCGCAATTTGGTTGGAGACTTGCCCGATTCATGCCAGTCTCGGGCGCATTCAATCCCGCGGGCAAACTCAAGGGCATCCAATCAACAGCCCGCCCTATTGGAGGGTGTGTTTTGCATGCCGGCATTAAATCGCTTCTGACGGGTCTGCTTTTCATCGCGCTTGTCCACGCCGCCACAGCAAATGATCGTCAGGACATCGCACTGGCGCTGGCGGTGGATGTTTCGATTTCGGTGAGCGAGCATGAAAAAGACCTGCAGCGGCGCGGCTATATCGAAGCATTCCGTTCCACTGAGGTCATCGAGGCAATTCTGACAGGGCCGCACGGGTCGATTGCGGTTACCTATTTCGAATGGTCTGGCAGCATCGAGCCGACAATCATTGTCCCCTGGTTCGTGATCGACAGCAAGCAAAGTGCCCTTGCGTTTGCGGAGCTCTTGACCAGGAACACTGTAAGGCGGCTGGATACGACGTCGATTTCAGGCGCCATGCTGTTCGCGCAACAGCTGCTTGACGTGCAGCGCGGCAGAGTTGGCAAGCTGATTGTCGACATCTCCGGAGACGGGCCGAACAACCACGGAATGCCTGTCAAAGATGCGCGCGACCAGCTTGTTTCGAATGGCATCGCGATCAACGGTCTGCCGATCATGGTGAACACCAAAGACAGGATTTTCGGGTTCGACCTCAATAATCTGGACCAATATTACCGGGATTGCGTGATCGGCGGTTACGGCGCTTTTCTGGTCACGGCGTTGAGCTGGCAGGAGTTTCCCGACTCCATCCGGCGCAAACTGGTGCTTGAGATTTCCGGCGGAAGTGAAAATCCGAAAGAGACAAGCCCGCAAAATGTGCGCTATCAAAATGCCGATGTAAAACCAGTCGGTTATGAAAACTGCACGACGCCCGGGCGTTAAACCGAACAGACAATCAAAGAGGCGATACATGATTCTTGTCCATCACCTGCGTGTCGGCAGATCGGTCTTCACAGTGTGGCTGCTGGAAGAGCTTGGCCTCAACTATGAGCTGAAGATCTATGAGCGGGACCGGAACATGCGGGCGCCGGCCGATCTGAAGGAGGCCCATCCGCTCGGTAAATCACCGGTGATCGAAGATGGCGACCTCAACCTGGCGGAATCCGGTGCGATTGCAGCCTATCTGGTCGATACCTACGACACAGACAATCTGCTGGCGCCACCGCGCGATGATGCCGCCGCCCGCGCCGAGTGGACCCAATGGCTGCACTACAGTGAGGGCTCGGCCTTCGCGCCGCTTTTGATGAAATTGCTTTTGCGCGGCGAACAGGAGCCGGCGCTCATCGGCACGTTTTGCAAATGGCGAAGTGGCACTGCACTTGCGTTACATCGATGGCTTTCTTGGCGACAAGACCTTTTTGCTCGGCGAGCGCATACAGGCGCCGGATTTTGGCATGACCTATATCGCGCACATGGCCCATCGCCTTGGAGAACTTGAACCTTATCCGCGGATTGATGCCTATCTGAAGCGCAATATGGAACGCCCGGCCTTCAAACGTGCGGTTGAAAGGACGGGCGGGTAGCTAGGCGCGGGTGTGTTTTGCCGGGCATCCCGGATTGGCCGGCAACGGACGATAATGCTGTCAGGGTATGGCTACCATTGCGGTTTTTGCCAGATAATGCACGTGAAGAGACCGCGGTTGGTTTTGACATCGGAACGGCTGAGTGTGCGTGCGCCGTGTTTCTTTGCCTGCTTGAACTGCGGCTCGATATTTTTCCCGTAGCCGGTCGTCATATAATAATATCCGCCCGAAAATGTTGAGCGGTTGTCGATCCGAATGTGGATGTTGCCTTTTTCCATTTTGCACTCAACGCGCTTCATCACGGTGCGGTATCTGTTTTGTTTATTGATGAGGTGGCTGAGCGCCTGGTAGTCCTTTTTGTTGTTGAGGTTGTACCACTGGGTCCAACGGGCAAAGGACTGCGTGGACCACAGAGTCGAGAGGATGAGGATGGCGGCAATGATTGTTCGTTTTGGCATAGTTTCTGTCACTTCAAAACAATCTGTTGCCGTTTACCGGTGCCGTATGGTGCACTTGCACTGCGGGAAACCGTAATTGGAGATGCGCGGTTGCTGCATTGGTGCCTTTGACGGTTTCAGCAACGTGTCAGTGTCGACATTCGGGCCGCAGCAAGCTTGAAAAATCCCGGCCAATCAGCATTCGCATTTGAGCTGATTTGGCCGAGGTCGCAAATGTATAAAAATCGTATTTACAGTTCGACATCCCCCAAATCCCATTTTCCCGCATTAATTGTATCCTGCCCCGAGATATTTGGCGAGATATTTGTGCCCGGTATTCGGTCAACTCACTCATGAAACCCGTAAACAGTGTTACTTCAGAGTGCTGTTGCATCAGAATCAAATGCAATCAACAGTAAACGTTTTAGTATTGAGTATATTCCGTGGATTTATACAGGGTAAATGAACTCAACTTGCTGTAAGTTGATTTTCTGCTATTCAGATTGTCACAAGAGTATGTCCGAGAGGATAAAAAGTGAGTTCGAATTCTGATCTTTTCCTGAAGCAGTCCACCAGGTTCTATGAGGTGGAAGTTGATGGCGCCAAACTGCTATACAGGCCCACGGGCCAAAAGGCACTTCACCTGGATCAGGCCGCCACGGTTGTCTGGCAACTGTGTGACGGGACCAGAACCGCCGAAGCGGTGGTTGAAGAGGTGGCGTCGCTTTATCCGGAAGAACGTGAAACGGTCGCCCGGGACGTCAGAGAGACAATCGAGATGCTGCGCGGCCACGGGGTGATTGTCACCGCCAAACCGGAAGAATGAATCCTTGCACGCGCCTGTGGCAAGAGACCGGGGAATGCGCTACTGCCCGGTATGAAGTTCCCGGATGTTCATTTATCGATACGTTATCAGTACAATGCAATCTGCAGCAGCATGAGTAATTTTTGCCGCTCAAATCGTTGTATCGCGAATATTTTACCGGGATAGCAGCTGCAACCTAAAATATGCGGAACATTGTGTATTCTACCAAATATCTGTTGCATTAAGATCACAGAATCTGTAGTTCCACAGGACGACAGCAATGTATTTTCTATGCGCGAGCAAAGTTATTTGCGTAATGTGATTGGATGAAAACCGGGGGCATTCCATGAGCCAGGAAAACAAACCGAAATATACTCGCAGAGAGATCATCAAGAATGTGATGATCGGTGGTGTTCTTACTGTTATCGTTTTGCCGCGCAAATGGACTCGTCCGATTGTTGAAACCGTTGTTACACCCGCACACGCGGCTGGATCGGCACATCCGACCAAGGGACCATCCATCAAAACCACCGGAGTGCCAACCACCAGTTTACGTACCACTCCTGTTCTGCCCACTCCGGTTCCATAAATTTAAACGCAGCGGTTTGATGGACACCTGAACGACGGTACGGGTTCTGTCGGAAATTGTGGCGTGTCCGCCAGAGGATTTGCATTGATCTTGCTGCCAATTGTATGTCTGTATTGGCTCTTTGAAGGTGCCTTTATCCGCGTGAGAGTGCTGCCGTGAACGGATATCGGACTTGCAAAACTCCCTCGTAAAACTACGTGACCAGGTCGTACGCATCGAGTACCCGTGTCACCTTCAAAATCTGATCAGCACCATGTTCGGCCACCATTTCGTCGACGTCGGTACCATCGGCCATTCGGTTTCCGTTGAACAAACCGATACGGATTCATTTCTATTCGAGCGGTCTTCAGGCGGCAAAGAACTACTGAGCACGGGCGATTTGCCGGAATTCCTGATGGAAGCCGTCCTTGATGGCCTGGTGACCGATCTTGATTGTGGTGTTGCGCTTCATGCCGGAGCGGTAGCCCATGGCGACAAAAGCATTATCGTTGCAGGCATAAGCGGGGCGGGCAAATCAACCCTGACCGCCTGGCTGGTTCAAAACGGATTTGAATACCTGACCGACGAGCTGGTGGTGCTGCCGCAGGACAGTCAGGAGGACATAGCCTACTTCACCCGATCTCTGACACTCCGCAATGATTCTTTGGAAGTCATCGATGCAGACGTTTTCGGCGAGACCAACCGCATTGAATATGGCGGCAAACGGTTGCTGGACGCACCGGCGCGATCAACGTCGGGCAATCCGTCCGCTGGCCTGCTGCTGTTCCCCCGTTTTGTGAGGGACGCGGAGCTGCAAATCAGTCCGCTCAGCGCCGGATCGGCCGCCTTGCGGTTGCTGGAAAACAATCTCAACGGCAGGAACCTCGCCGATGGCGGACTTTCGACCGTGGCTGAATTGGCCAGGAATACGCCGGCATTCGCGCTGACCTATGGCGATACCCTGCAGCTCGAAGGTGTCGTCGACCATCTGTTGCGGCATGTTCTCGATACGGGTCTGGACGCAAAATCTTCCGAGGTTCTGTTTTCGGCTTTCAACCCGACCGGCAAGCAGCCGGTGCCCGTGGTCAGGCAGGCGCCGCCGGACACTTTCCCCGTGAACGAGCCAACGCCGCCGCGCGGCGCATTCAAGCTGACGATCGGAATGGCGACCTACGACGATTATGATGGCGTCTATTTTACAATCCAGTCGCTGCGGATCAACAATGCGGAGCTGATGGACCAGATCGAGATCCTGGTTGTCGATAATCACCCGGACGGCCCATGCGCGGCCGATTTGAAAGCCCTTGAAAACGCCGCCGAAAATTTGCGCTACATACCGTTTCTCGGCCAATCGGGCACCGCAGTCAGAGATTTCATATTCGCGCAGGCCAGTGGAGAGTTCGTATTGTGTCTCGATTGCCATGTGCTGCTGATACCGGGCGCATTGGAACGGCTCGTCGACTATATCGATGCCAACCCGCAGACCGATAATCTGCTTCAGGGGCCGCTGGTCAACGATACGCTGGCCTTGACGGCGACTCATTTCGATCCGGCGTGGCGTGACGGCATGTACGGGGTCTGGGTGCTTTCCGATGAGATGATTGACAAAAACGCCGAACCGTTCGAAATCCCGATGCAGGGACTTGGAGTGTTTGCCTGCCGTCGCGAAACGTGGCCGGGGTTCAACCCGAAATTCAAAGGGTTCGGCGGAGAAGAGGGCTATATTCACGAAAAATACCGGCAACGTGGCGACAGGACACTGTGCCTGCCGTTCCTGCAATGGGTTCACCGGTTCTCGCGTCCGATGGGTGTTCCCTACAGCCCAACCTGGCATGACAGAATCCGCAACTACACAATCGGATTTCGCGAATTGGGTCTGGATACCAAACCGATTGCGGCCCATTTTGAAGAGTTGATCGGTGCGGATGAGACCCAAATTATCGTCGAAGAGGTCGAGCAGGAGCTGGCCAGTCCGTTCAATCGCTTCGGAGCCATCAGCTGTATAAATCTGGATAGCGCCCAAGACCGCTGGTCGAAAATGTCCGATCGTTTCGATCGGCTGGGAATCGGTCGCCTTGTTGCCCGCCTTCCGGCGATCGCCACACCGGACAATCATCACATCGGCTGTGCGCTCTCCCATCGCTCAATCATCCAGCAGGCGCGTCAGCGCAGCCTGCCCAATGTTCTGGTATTTGAAGACGATGCGATTTTTCATGCCGACACCGTTGCCATGATGTCCACCGTCCTCGACGAGCTGGAAAGCGTCGATTGGGACATACTTTATCTGGGTGGTCACAGCTGGGGAAATCAGTTCGAACTGTTGCCCGATTCCTCAGTGCTGGAGCGTGCTGAAGGCATAACCTGCATCCATGCGATTGCCTACAATCACAGCGTATTCGATCGATTGCTTGCCGACATTCCAGGGGATATTGACGGGATGTCCGCGTGGCTGCAAACCCATCTTGGCATCGACCAGTATTTTGCCGGCCTGAATGCGAAAATGCTGGTGACCCGCCCGATGCTGTCCATGCAACGGGAACTGCTGCCGACGCTGAAGCCGGAACAGCAGGCACTGTTTGTAATCTGAACATTTGGCGTTAGTTGCCGGGACGGGATGCCAATGTCATCTGATAGTAACGAAATGCATGACGGCGGATTTTCGAGCGCCAGAAATGAGTGTTTGGCGCGTTCATAACCGCATGTGCGTCAACCGGTTTCCAACAGTAGGGCAATTCCAGGCCGGAGCGTATCGCGTTTATGCATTCCATTTCCGTTGCATCTGAAAACATCTCGTCCAGCAGTGCCAGGCACATCGAGATTTCGGGATGAATTCTCAGTTGGGGCAGCACGGCTGCAATATGCTCAATATCATCGACATTCAGTGCACGCGTGGCCTGCAATACATCAACGAGCAGCTTGAGCTGATGAAACTTATGGCCAGCAGCCGCATGCATGACCGCCACGACAAAATGGCCGGCAAGCGGACGCGCGCCATTGGCGCCGGCGATCGCATAGTTCTCGTAGGCAAGGGAAATGCGGCTCCTCAGCGCGGAAATATGAACCAGATTTGTGTGCAGTTCGACGAGCAGCAGCGGATTGTCCCTGAGGCCCCATTTCTGTTCTTCGTTGGAAGCTGACTTGTCGAAATGCTGGCGTTTATGTTGGGTGTAGCCGAGCGACGACATGATCGCCATAGCAGGTTCCAGCGATGATTTAGGCAGCAAAATGTCTATATCCGAATAGGGACGATCCGACGGAAACGGATAAAGGTCCGTTGCAAACGCCGCACCCTTGACGATAGCGTGCGGTAATTTTTCATTTTCCATTGCCTGACGAACACCTGCCGCCTTGTCGTCAAGCGCTAGCGAAATGGCCGACATGAACATCTGGTCCTTTGTCGATTTTTCCAGGCGCGATGCAAAGGCTTCGAAGCCGGTAAAATCCAGCTTCGACAGTTTGCGCACGAGGACCGGTTCGATGTTGTGGTGCAATGCGGCATCGAACAGAATATCTGGATCAATACCCGTGATTTCGCCGCTATCGGGCGGCGCGCAATCCGGGTCGGCAAGCCTGCAGAGTATTTGTTGCTCTTGCCGGTCGAGCGGCCTGTTCGGGGGGGACATCGGTGACATATATAACGATTATAGAATAGAAATGACAATCCCGACTGGTTTCGAACCAGTGACCCTCAGATTGGGATCTGATTCCGTGAATGCGGTCACCTACGACCCATCACGCTGACTTACTGAAAACATTACATTATCAAGAATATGGCGTACAGGGCTTATGATCATTTACGCCGGATTTCCCTGCCATTTGCTTACATAATGATGACACAGCGGTCTGCGTCAGCAGATCGCGCCTGTACTTTAAGCCGTTTTGTGTACCTCACGATGTGTCTTTGCCGATGTCGACACCGATCGACATCAACGCATCACTGTTGTTCTTCGACATGCTACTTTTTCTGTCTGCATGTGAAATAGGCTCAGCCTAAACTGCCGGGTGAAGCAGCCGGTACATCCCATTAGCTGCCATCCAGCGAAAGTCGTCGCCGGGCGCCGGAAGCGGCCGATCCGGGTGGGTCATGTTGATATCCAATCAACAATCCGCCATTTGATGTAGAAACTGACGTCAAAAACGTTCTGAAAGATCGCGGAAGCGGCCGCGTTGGCAACCCGGATGATTTTTAGCATTGAAACCGCTGCGAGTTTAAGCGAGTGTCCTGCTTCCACGCCGTTGAGACAAGCTGCAGACGTGTGGCTCAGAAGGGGAAATTGACGATGCAATATGAACGCCCGAGTTCGCTAAAGGATGCGATTGGCCTGCTGGCGAAGGCCAAAGGCAATGCGTTTGTTCTAGCGGGCGGCAGCGATCTGTTGGCGCGTATGAAAAGCGGTCATGTCGAACCGGATCTGGTCGTCGATATCAAATCCGTCAAGGGGCTTGGCGAGATCAGGAAAACCGCCAGCGGCTTTGCCATTGGAGCTGCAGTTCCCTGCGCAGCAATGGGCGAGTCGACGGCGCTAAAAAAGGCCTGGCCGGGTGTTGTCGAGGCCGCCAACCTGATCGGCTGCAAGCAGGTTCAGGGACGCTGCACCATCGCCGGCAACCTGTGTAACGCGTCGCCTGCCGCCGATAGCGTGCCGGCGCTGGTCGCCGCCGGCGCCAAGGCGGTGATCGCCGGACCTGGGAAGAAGCGCACGATCGCCGTCGAGAAGGTGGTGACTGCACCGGGCAGGACGTCGCTTGGGAAGGGTGAGATCGTCGTGGCCATCACGCTCGACAAGCGCCCGTCTCGTTCAGGCGATGCTTATCTCCGCTTTATCCCGCGCACCGAGATGGATATCGCAGTGGTCAGCGCCGGTGTGAACCTGACGCTCGATCAAAAAGGCAGGGTGAAGTCAGCGCGGGTGGCGCTTGGCGCCGTGGCGCCGACGGTGCTTCTGGTGAAGCCTGCCGCCAAGGCCATCATCGGCACGAAGCTGGACGAAGCCGCGCTGGAAAAACTCGTCCAGGCCTGTTCCGTTGCCTGTCGACCGATCGACGACAAGCGGGGCACCGTCGATTTCAGGAAGAAAGTTTCGGGCGTGTTGGCCAAACGCGCCGCCAGGATTGCCTATAAACGGGCAGGAGGAAAGTGATGTCGGCGATAGCTGTTTCAACCACCATCAATGGCGATGATACCGAGTTCCTCTGCCAGGCCGAGGAAACCCTGCTCGACGTGCTGCGCGATCGTCTCGGGCTGACCGGCAGCAAGGAAGGGTGCGGGACCGGCGACTGCGGCGCCTGCAGTGTCATCGTCGATGACCGTCTCGTGTGCTCCTGCCTGGTGCTGGGCGCAGAGGCCGAGGGCCGCCGGATCGAGACCATCGAGGGCATGGCCAATGGCGAGGATCTGCATCCGCTGCAGAGCAAATTCCTCGAACATGCCGCGCTGCAATGCGGCGTTTGCACGCCCGGTTTCCTGATAGCAGCCAGGGACCTGCTGGAGAAAAACCCCAATCCGACGGAGGAAGAAATCCGCTTCGGACTGGCTGGAAACCTGTGCCGTTGCACCGGTTATGACAAGATTGTGCGTGCCGTTCAGGACGCAGCACGGGTGATGAAGGGAAGCTGATCATGAACTTCGATGCGCGCTACGCGGCCCAGAGTTTCAAATCCGTCGGCACCCGCCCCATCCGCCCGGACGGCGTCGACAAGGTAACCGGACGCGCACGCTACGGCGCGGACTTCAACATGCCCGGACAATTGGTTGGATGCATCCTGCGAAGTCCCCACGCCCATGCGAAAATAGAGAAGATCGATACGTCGAAGGCGGAGAAGCTGAAGGGCGTCAAGGCGGTGATCACCGCCACCGATCTGCCCGACCTGACCAATGGCGATGCCGCTATGTACGATATCCTCGACAACTGCATGGCGCGCGGAAAGGCGCTCTACGACGGTCACGCGGTTGCTGCCGTGGCCGCGATCGATGCCCGCACGGCCAGGCAAGCCCTGAAGCTCATCAAGGTCCGTTACAAGGTGCTGCCGCATGTCACCGACGTCGATGAGGCGGTCAAGCCCTCGGCGCCACTGGTTCAAAACGACGTGTTCACCGCCGGCGTCGACCCAAGGCCCACCAAGCCTTCCAACATCGCCCGTCGCAGCCAGTACGGCCATGGCGATGTCGATGCGGGCTTCGGGAAGGCCGACATTATCGTTGAGTGCAGCTACAGGACCGAGCAGACGCACCAGGGCTATATCGAGCCGCACGCCTGCGTGGCCAGCGTCAATTCCGACGGAACCGCCGAGCTGTGGGTCTGTACCCAGGGGCATTTCGTATTCCGCCAACATTGCGCCGGTCTGCTCGGCCTGGATGTCTCCAAGTTGCGCGTCACCTCGTCGGAGATCGGCGGCGGCTTTGGCGGCAAGACTCATGTGTGGATCGAGCCGGTGGCGCTGGCGCTGTCGCGAAAAGCCGGCCGACCCGTCAAGCTGGTCATGTCGCGTGAGGAGGTTTTCCGTGCCTCGGGTCCCACGAGTGCGACCTCCATCGACGTCAGGATCGGCGCCAGGAGCGACGGCACCATCACGGCAGCACTGGCGACGCTGCGTTATTCCTGCGGACCGTATGACGGCATGTGGGCCGAGATCGGCGCCATGACCGCATTCGCCTGCTACGATCTCGAGAACGTCCGATCGGTGGGACAGGAAGTGCTGGTCAACAGGCCCAAGACGGCGGCCTATCGCGCGCCTTCGGCACCGATGGCCGCTTTTGCGGTCGAAAGCGCTATCGACGAACTGGCCGGCAAGGTCGGCATGGACCCGGTTGCCCTGCGGATCAAGAACGCTGCCAAAGAGGGGACCCGGTCATCCTACGGCCCTGTCTACGGCCCCATCGGTATCGGGCCGACGCTGGAGGCGGTGCAGAAGCATCCGCACATGAACGCGCCGCTCGGCAGGAACCAGGGGCGCGGCATGGCCTGCGGCTTCTGGTTCAACTTCGGCGGTCAGACCTGCACAGACCTGAATATCGGCGTTGATGGCACCGTCACGCTGGCGGTCGGCACCGTCGACGTGGGCGGCTCACGCGCCTCGCTGTCGCTGGTCGCGGCCGAGGAGCTCGGTATCCCATACGAACAGGTCAAAGCCGTGATCGCCGACACCTCGACGCTCGGATACAACGACATGACCGACGGCAGCCGCGGGACGTTTTCCTCGTCGATGGCCACGATCTCCGCCGCCCGCAACGCCATCGCCGTCATGAAGGAACGGGCTGCCAGAATGTGGGACATCCCGGTCAAAGACGTCGACTGGGAGGACGGACACGCCAGGGCCAGGGGCAAGAAACACGGCAACCTGCCGCCGCTGTCGGTGAAGGACATTGCGGCAGCGGCCCCCAAGACCGGCGGACCGATCGCCGGGCACAGCGAACTGGTCGCTGACGGCGCCGGGGTCTCGTTCGCCACCCATATTTGCGATGTCGAAATAGATCCCGAAACCGGCGCAACCAAGGTGCTGCGCTACACGGTGGTGCAGGATGCGGGAAAGGCGGTGCATCCGGACTATGTGGAAGGGCAATACCAGGGCGGCGCGGCACAGGGCATCGGCTGGGCGCTCAATGAAGAGTACATTTACGGCGAGGATGGACGACTGCAGAATCCGGGCTTTCTCGACTACCGCATCCCGGTGTGCTCCGACCTGCCGATGATCGACACCCAGATCCTGGAAATCCCCAATCCCAATCACCCCTATGGAGTGCGCGGGGTGGGCGAGACCTCGATTGTGCCCCCGCTGGCGGCCATCGCAAATGCGGTGTCGAACGCGGTCGGCGTGCGCATGACCCACATCCCCATGTCGCCACCGCGTATCCTGGCAGCCCTCGACGGAAAGAAGGCGGGCTGATGGTCGCGGTGACGCTCTGGGGCTCGGTCGCCGCGGCGGCCGGTGGTGCGGAGACAATCGACATCGAGGCGAAAGACATCCGGGAATTGTTCGGCAAGCTGGCCGAGCAATATCCGGGTCTCGAGCCTCTCGTGGAGAATGGTATCGCCGTCGCCATCGACGGTGTGATCTACCGTGACAGCTGGTCGAAGGAACTGCCGAGGGATGCCGAGATCGTCCTGCTGCCGCGCCTCGCCGGCGGATAGGGCCGGCCGATAAGGGATTCCCCACGACAAGACGGTCCATTGATATCGCTCAGGTAAGTTGCCGGGAAGTCGATTGGATACCGTGCAGGGGTTCCGGCGCAAAGGTCTTGCACGATCTGGGCAGATGATCGCGAGGTTACATTAAATTATTGAAATAATTGGCGATCCCGACTGGATTCGAACCAGTGACCCTCAGATTAGGAATCTGGTATCGCAAGAACGACCATTTACGACCACCTACGATGACATACTGAAAACATTACATTAATTGGAATTCCGCGTGAAGGGACTACGTTCACATACGCTGGATTTCTCTGCATTTTGCTGACATAGTGCTGACACAGCGGTCTGTGTCAGCAGATCGCGCATATACTTTAAGCCGTTTTATCTACCTTATAATGAGAAATTGCCGTCAGAGCTGTCAAAAGCCGTCAAAGTTATTATAAATCAATATTTTATAGGTTGTCAGAATGTGTTTTCCTATCGTCAGAAGCCGTCAGGCCGTGTTGGCTTGAATCATGTCCAATCTCACAAAGCGTGCCGTCGATGCCGCCAAGCCGCGCGAAAAGCGATTTGTCGTTTGGGACAATGAGCTGAGGGCTTCGGTCTCCTGGTGCTGCCTACCGGGGTCAAGTCCTTCGTTGTTCAATACCGCACCATCCATGGCCGCTCGCGCCGGCAAACAATCGGGCGATACGGTGCGTTCACGCCAGACCAGGCGCGGTCCCTGGCGCGGGAGATTTTGGTGGCGGTCGCCAGGGGTGAGGATCCGCTGACGTCCAGACAGGAAAAGCGTGCTGCTCCGGATGTCGATGAGCTTATGGACCAATATCTGTCCGACCATGCCGACAAGCACAACAGTGCGAGCACACGCGCTGAGGCAAAGAGGCTGGTCGAAAAGCAAATCCGCCCTCGCCTTGGAAAGATGAAGGTGGCAGCAGTCACCCGGGCAGATGTCGCCAAGATTCATCAAGCCATGGCACCGACGCCACGACAGGCAAACTTTGTTCTCTCGGTAATCTCAAAGGCTTTCAATCTTGCCGAGCTTTGGGGCATGCGGCCGGAATATTCCAATCCGGTCCGTGGCATCAAACGTTATCCGGAGAACGAGCGCGAACGGTTCCTGTCCGGCGATGAACTCGCGCGCCTCGGCACCACTCTGCGTGAAGCGGAAACGGAAGGCTTGCCCTGGATCATCAAAACGCCCGGTTCAAGACATCTTCCAAAGGACGTCACTTCCCGGCGAACTCTGGTCAATACGGAGGCATTGGCGGCCATCAGGTTGTTGCTTTTTACCGGTGCGCGGCGATCAGAGATCCTCTCACTGCAATGGAGCCATGTCGATATGGAGGCCGGTACAATCACAATGCCGGCTCGAAAGGGGGGTGGTCGCAAAGTCCATCCGGTGAGCGAAGGTGCGCTGGCGGTGCTCGCTGCAGTTCCAGAGGTCAGTGGTTCGAAATGGGTGCTGCCCCGCGCCAGCGATCCGGACCACCACATATCGGTTGAGGTGGTGGAATCGACCTGGCAGCGCATGCGTCATCATGCAGGGCTCGATGATGTACGCCTGCATGACCTGCGCCATACGGTTGGCACATTTGCTGCACAGGCAGGCGGCAATGCATTTTTGATCAGCCATTTGCTCAGGCACCGTAACATAGCGATCATCAATCGCTATGTCAGTCCGGACGCCGATCCGATCCGGGCTATGTCGAATGTGGTTGGCCAGCGCATTGAGGCGGGTCTTCAAGGCAATGGCGGTGCCGATGTCGTTGCCATGGAGCGTTATCGAAACAAGAAGGAGAATTGAATGGTGGGTTCTGCTGTTCGTCTTCGAGAGCCTGAAGAGCCGGCATCATGAACGAGCCACCTAAGCAGCTGATTGATCCAGCTGCCATGGACGGCATGTCCGTGGTTGAGTGCTTCCGCAATTTTGTATTGGGTGCCCCGACAGTCAGGGCGGCCGGAGCAGCAGCGGAACCGGTACATTCTTTGTTTGGAGAATTGGCCAGCACGGGAATGATGGGCGAAGGGGCCAGATATTGGTTGCTGATCGACAGCCCTCAAGATCTCCTGAGTCGACAGGTCGCGAGCAGCGGTGCATACAATTGGCGAAACGCGGCGGTCTTTGTTGACGATCCGAGATGGAATTTGGAACCGGAGTATAAAGAACCCGAAGCACGCGCTTTGGTCGATGCCCTCTACCACGCCTTTCAACAAATCCTGGCGCCCCTTCGCGATGGTACAGTCGAAGCAGTCGAACCTGCTAGCGGCAAGTTGGTTCCAGCAAGCCTGTGGAATGCGCCCGGCTATTGGCTGGACGTCAAAACTGGTGATGTTGGCAGAACCGAGCAAGACAGTCCGATCACCGAGTTTCGCTCATTGATGCTTCGAAGGCCGGTTGCTGAGATCCATCACTCGGAACCTGCCTCTGCAGAAAATGCAACAATGCCCGACCGAAAAAAATCAGGCCCGATGTCCACGGTCGATCAATACCTGGAGCAAAGTATCCTGGTTATGCGCGACCTGATCGTCGCGGCAAACAGTGGCAAATTACCGGTGCGCAAGCTGCCCGAACACGTCCAAGGACTGTTTGAAAAGCACGGCATTAAGATCTCACGCTCCAGTGCCCAACGCTATTTGTCGAAGCAGCAAAATATCTCTGTAGAGACGTTGTTGGAGATCATAAAAGGAAATCGCCCAGGTTAAGTCGGGCTAATTCGGGCTGGTAACTTCTGGCAATTCTACACCTCTTCGTCTGATCATCTGCGCATTGTCAACCGAACAGTGTGGAGACAGATCCATGAATGTCGCACCCAATACGCTGCCGGGCGCACTTTTGACGGAAGTGCAGGCCGCGGACTTCCTCAACGTATCACCCCGTACCTTGCAGACCTGGCGCCTTCGCGGTGGCGGACCTGCTTTTGTAAAGATGGGTAAATCCGTCCGGTACCGGAACATCGATCTCGATGAATTTGTTTGCCAGAAGATCGCCAAATCAACCTCTGAGTTGGTTGAACAAAACGGTGTTGGAAGGCGATGACCGACACCAGTGATGTTGTCGGCCTCCCCAATCGAACGGCCAAGATTGTCAAAGACGGTATCCGGAGGCGGCGTCCATGAACCAAGGACATGTCGACTTTCCACGCGTCGCCGCTGCCGCTGTCTGCCACGTCGATACGATCGTGCGCCGATGGCTTCCTGACGGCAAGACGGAAGGGCCCGAATGGGTTGCTAGAAATCCACGGCGGTCCGACAAACGGCGGGGCAGTTTCAAAGTCAATTTGCGGACAGGCAAATGGGGCGATTTTGCCACCGGTCATTATGGCGGTGATCTGGTGAGCCTTGCCGCCTATCTCTTCGATCTCGATCAGCGCAATGCGGGAATCCGCGTTGCCGAGATGATAGGGGTTTTTCCCTATGAGCACTGATCCGTTTGCGTCGCTCGATGGTGGCTCGAAGACCCCTGCGAGACAGAACGGCAAACCGAACAGACGTTGTGTCGTACCCGTGCCTGCACAGACCCAAAAACCGCCGACGCGTCATCCCAAACTCCGATCCCCATCTGATCGATGGATATATCACGATGAAACCGGTGAGGTGCTTGGTTATGTCTGCCGCTTCGAGGACAAAAATGGCGGCAAGAGTTTCCGGCCCCTGTGTCTGTTCGAGGGCGAGAGGAACAAACCGCAGTGGCGTTGGGAGAGCTGGCCGGCACCGCGGCCTCTGTATGGTCTCGATCGTCTGGCCGCTCACCCCGATGCTCCGGTTCTCATCTGCGAAGGCGAAAAGAGCGCGGATGCCGCATAAAGGCTTTCGCCTTCCTATGTGGCAATCACCTCACCCGGCGGATCCAAGGGCGCAGCCAAAACGGACTGGTCAGCACTTACCGGCAAAGATGTAGTGATCTGGCCGGAAGCCGATGACCCAGGTCTGAAGTATGCCGAGACTGTTGCGCATCTATTGAGTGGCGTTGGAGTGCGTTCCATCTCGATCATGTCGACCCCAAACAACGTGGCGTCTGGATGGGATGCAGGGGATGCATTGAAAGAGGATTGGACAGAAGAGCGGGCTGCTGAGCTGATCTCCGCATCAACGCCTCATCCTGTCGAACAGGAGACAGACAGCAAAAAGAATGGCGGACGCAAGACACCGCGTCAGCGCGATGCCTTGCTGGGATCTGCGGAGCTTGCGGAATTGTGGCATTCGCGCGAACGAAGAGCTTTTGCCACCATTCCCGTCAACGGTCATATGGAGCACTGGCGGTTGGAGTCGACGGCGTTCAAGCGTTGGCTTGCCGGACGGTTCTACAAAGAGACAGGCGGTGCACCCGGCGGCCAGCAGCTGTCAGACGCCTTACGCGTTCTTGACGTCCGGGCCGTCAATGAAGGGGAATGCCATGAACCCATGATACGGACAGGGACCGACAACAATACGCTCTGGCTGGACCTTTGCGATCAAAGCTGGCGGGCGGTCAAAATCACCGCTGAAGGCTGGGAAATTGTTGAACAACCACCGGTGAAGTTCGTGCGAAATGAGATCATGACGGTATTACCGGATCCCGAAGGCGGCGACATGATCGAAGGACTTCGGGCCTTCATCAATGTCGACGACGATGACTATATCCTGGTTGTCTCCTGGCTGGTCGCTGCACTGTGGGGCCGCGGTTCTTCGTTTCCGGTGATTTGTCTGGGCGGCGAACAGGGCAGCGGTAAATCCACTGCATCAAGGGTTCTGCGAAGTCTGGTTGATCCCTCTATCGTAGAGACATCCGCCCCGCCGCGCGATGAACGTGATCTCATCGTTGCTGCAGGCGCCTCTCATGTGCTGGCCTTTGATAATGTCAGCCGGATCGAGAACTGGTTCTCCGATGCCGTATGCAGGCTTTCGACCGGCAGCGGGTTCCTCACTCGGAAGCTTCACACGGACAATGATGCGAGCTGGTTCCAGGGTTCACGTCCGGTCATCATGAACGGAATTCCGAGCCTCACCGATCGTGCGGATCTTGCGGAACGATCCCTGACAGTGAGGCTAAAGCGAATAGACGAGGAAAGCCGGCGATCGGAAGACAATTGGTGGCAGGACTGGGAAGAAGCGCGACCGCGCGTACTTGGCGCGCTTTGCGATGCACTGTCAGGAGCATTGCGGCGCTATGACGAGGTGCGGCTGACAAAAATGCCGCGCATGGCGGCATTCGCCAAGCTGATGGCCGCAGCGGGACCGAGCCTTGGATGGGAAGAAGGCGACTTCGAGCGAGCCTATGCCGGCAACCGGGCAAAGACAACCGAAACCGCCTTCGAGGCCGATCCCGTTGCAGTGGCCGTTCGTGACTGGATGGTAAAAGAGCGCACCGGCGCTGCATGGGAAGGAACTGCGACGGAACTGCTAGCCGAACTCAACATGACAATATCAGAAGATATCCGCCGGTCCCGCTTCTGGCCGGCCAAGGTCAATGCACTCGGCAACGCCATCGATCGGGCCGCGCCGTTGCTGCGACAGAAACAGATCCACGTCCAGAAGCGAAACACAGGAGCAGCCAGGCTGATTTCTATCGCCATGGCGGGGTAATCTGAATTATTTCAGCTCTACGCTGGTGTGTGCCGTGCGCTGATGGTCGGTAGTTGTTGCGATGCAATGGATGTCCGTTGAGGGGTGGCGGACATTCGCTGCATCGCAAACGGTTCAACCGGATCAAATTCAGGTGCGATGTCAGCTCTGCGGACATTCTGCCTCAGGAATCCCGCGCGGCTATCCTGCGTGCGACATCAGGCAACCGGGCGATAAGTGCCATGAGCGGTCATTCGGCGAGTGCGATGAACGAAAATATCGACAATCATTCCCCGGAATGCTTGTCGATGCTATCCTTGTTGTCACTGATCAACCTACGCCAGTCTTTCATCATGTCTGCATAGCTTGCTTCGCTAAAGGCGTCTTGAAGTCTCTCATTTCCTGCGGTGCTTAAGGCAGTCATCCGGTACGTGACATTCACCGTCGAACTATATTCACCATTTGGGACAATCGACACCTCCACGGTGCCAGTATCAACATCGGGTGTTGTGCGTACATATACAGCCCGGTGGTTCTCAGTGTCATAGTCTGCGACCAGCCAATACGATTTGTGGCCATGGCCAAATGTAACGAACACAGTACCCCTCTCGAAGCCATCACCGCTCAATACGACGGGGTTCCAACCAGGAACCCAGAGTTTCTCGCCAGGTGCTGTAAATAGGGGCAAGGCTTTGTCTGGTGTCATGTCGAGTTGAAACGACCCGGTGCGGAAAACAGAAACAGCTTCGGATGACGTGAAGTTTTCGTCTTTGTGGTGAAGGTCAAGCATGTCGCATCCCTTAAGTCCGAGAGTGAGAAAGGCGATTACTACAAACTTAAACAGCCCGGGCGTCATGGTGTGTTCTTCCGACTTTGTCGGGAAGCAGGAACTGCGTGCGGGCAATGTCGGAGCAAAGCCTGTCCTTGGAATACCAGTTTTCGAGCACATCCCTTTCGAGTAGATCGGGATTGGAAGCAATGAATGCATCCCAGTCTGCATCGTTCGAGTGAGTCCTGCGTTCGGCGAGCAGGCTCATGAATGCGATGGTGATTGTCGCGTTGAATTTGTTCAGTGCACTGACACTCTCGGCCATGGATTTGATCGTGGCAGAATACCGGGCGCAGGCTTCGGCGAAATCGTATTTCGAGAGCATCGCACAGGCGGCTTTTAAATGGTCGATGTGACCGAAGGCGGCAGGTTCGACCTGCAACCGTTCAAACTTCGCCAAATCAAATTCTACTTCACTCATCATCGCTCTCATCACTAAACTTGTGGCTGTCTTTCGCAGTCCAATCGAGATCGTAGACGTCCTTCAACTGTTCTATTATCCGCCGCGTTTCCGCAGAAAACGGAGCCTCTCCCTCGAAGCTGTGCAGAGCCATGCCCTCGATAAGATCGCCAAGTGACATATCGAGATGCTCCGCCAGTCCTTTGAGAACTTTCAGCAGTCGTTTTTCCAGACGGACACCCGTTTGGACACGTTGGATTGTTTTCGACATAAATGCCATCTAGGTACCAATGTACCATTTGTCAAGACGATAAGCTGCTGACCAACCGGCACACGCGCCGCACCGAAGTAATAGGCATAGTTCGTAGGCACAGAGGTACTCGCATTTCAGATAGTTGAAAGGGCTCGCCGAGATAGCTATGTCCGCTCTGCCGACCTTGACAAAATCAGGCCAACGGCAGCTCCGGGTCATGAGCGTGAGTTCGAATTCCTGCACAGTGTTCTGATAACGACATGATCTCTATGACTGTAACGGGCTCAGAGCAGACCTTAACCGTGTTGGCTCGACTGTCTGCGAAGGGCCGGTGTTGCCACCGACCCAAGAGTTCAGATCTCCACCCCTTCCGAGATGGTGAGTGCGTCTTCTAACTCCACACCGAGATATCGGACCGTGCTGTCCATCTTTGTGTGTCCAAGGAGCAGTTGGACGGCTCTGAGGTTCCCGGTCTTCTTGTAAATCTCGGCAACCTTTGTCCGTCGCAATGAGTGTGTTCCATAGGCACTTGGATCCAGCCCGATCGAGCGTACCCAGTCTTTCAACAGGCGGGCGTATTGCCGTGTCGAAATGTGCGGACGATCATGATAGCGTCCTGGCCACAGGTATTCGTGCCCAGACATCAAAGGGTGTCTGATCCAGTCCATGAGCGCTTTCCGGGTTCCATCAGTGATCTCGAAACGGACAGACGATTTGGTCTTGCTTTGCAGGATTGAAGTCCGCTCTTTTACCGCTCCGGCCGCATAAACATCGGCCGCCTTCAATCGAACGAGGTCACAACCGCGCAATTTGCTGTCGACGGCCAGATTGAACAGAGCCAAATCGCGGACAGCCCCGACCAACTCTAGGCGAACACGGATTGCCCAAACATGCTTTGGAAGAAGTGGTCTTTTCTGACCAATGATACGTCCGTGGTTCCAGGCCTTCTTGGCTGGGATGACCATCGGCAAATTGAAAGCAGACATAGCAGTTCCTCAGAACCACTCCGACCCACCGCACCACTCGCGACATTCGAGCAGCCCAAGATAGGCCAAAGAAAAAGAATTGGCTTTGTCTGCTCTGAGCCCTCTTAGGACCTTGGGCGGGTGTCGCAATTTGAATTGCCAGATTGTGACATCACCGGAAAGAGTGGCCCGAAGCCGCCAGGCATGTCCGTCAAACCACCACATCAATCTATATATGACTCCTTGACACCACCCATGGATAAAGTCTGTTTCTGGCAGTCAAAAATATTACTTGCATTTATAATACTAGTCATAGAAATTATCTAAAGGCCAGACCATTAAGGGAATACGGGTTACGTGACTATCAAACAGCTTGAATTTGACAACATCCCCCCAGGTGCCAGCCTGCTATCAGTTGTTGTATATCGGCTATCGCGTTTGTTACGCGCCCAGACGGAACAGGTGCTGTCTTGTTCCGGCGAGTTGAGCGTAGTTGACTGGCGCATCATCCTTGGACTTTTTATGCGACCCTCAGCAACCCAGAGGGAACTTGTGGAGTTTGTATTGATGCACCAGGCTCAGGTCAGCCGTTCATTGGCTTTGCTGGAGGATCAGGGGCTGATCCGGTCTGAACCCAGCATGCAGGACAAACGTGCAAGATTATTTTCGCTGACGCAGCGGGGACAGGAAATCTACGATCAGAATTCGTCGACAATAACTGAGTTTTGCGAAGCGATTGACCAGTGTTTGTCACCGGCTGAAACGAAACAGTTTCTGGATTTGACGATGCGGATTGCACAGGCATCGATGGATTCGCGTATCAATCTGGCAGAGTCAAGGATGGATCAAGCCAGCTAACGTGGAGAGAAAACGACATTGCGATGAATGCCAAGAACAGTCTTTTTGTGAAACCGTGCCGCCTACTTTTTGTTGCTGCGGCAATCGTGGGTATCGAAAATCCCCGGTTTACAGGCTTGCGCAACAACAGATTATCAGCTGATCCAGCTATCTGAAACGGGAGAATCTTTGATGAATATAGTTAGTCAACCCACCACCCTGGTAAAGGCGCTCATGTCCGGCAATGAAGCCGTTGCACGCGCCGTCTGGGAAGCGGGTGCACGGGTTGCCTGCGCCTATCCGGGTACGCCATCCACCGAAATACTGGAAAATCTGGCTACCTATGACGATATTCACACCCATTGGTCGGTTAACGAAAAAACCTCGCTTGAGGTAGCAATTGGTGCATCAATTGCCGGGTCCCGCGCATTTTGCGCCATGAAACATGTCGGTGTAAACGTCGCTGCTGATCCGCTGATGTCGCTTACCCTCGCCGGTGTCACCGGGGGATTGGTGATTGCTGTTGCCGACGATATCGGATTTTCATCTTCGCAGAACGAGCAGGACACGCGCTATTGGGGGCGCTTCGGGCATCTGCCGATTTTTGAGCCATCAGACAGCCAGGAAGCGCTCGACATGGTTATCGACGCTTTCACAGTGTCAGAAGAATACGGAACCCCGGTGATTGTTCGAATGACAACGCGCATTTGCCACGTCAAGTGTCTGGTCGGGCTCGGTGATCGCACCGTGCCCCCGGGGATGGCTTTCAAGCGTGATCCGGAGCATTGGGTCATGGTTCCGCAGAACGCCAAGAAACGCCAGGTAATTCAGTTTGAGCGCGATGCCAGGCTGGCTCAGCTCAGCGAAGAATCGACGTGGAACTCGATTGTGGGCGGAGAAGACCGGCGCGTCGGCTTTGTTGCATCGGGCCCGGCTTTCATGAATGTCAGCGAGGCTTTCCCCGATGCACCAATTCTGAAACTTGGTTTCTCACATCCCGTGCCCGTTGAGAAAATCCGCGCATTTTCCGGTACTGTAGACAGCCTGCTGGTCGTTGAAGAAACCGAACCACTGGTTGAAAACGCCCTGAAAGCGGAATCGATTGAATGTCACGGCAAGGATGTTTTTCCCCGCTGTGGTGAACTGTTGCCCAAAATCATTTCCAAGAGCGTAAAGGCACTGCAAGACGGCGCTGCTCCGACCGAGGTGGCTACGAAATCCAAGGTTTTCCCGCGCCCGCCCTCGATGTGTGTCGGATGCCCACACTTGCCTCCCTACTACTGCCTGTCAAAACTGACCAGGAAAACAACAATCGTTGGCGATATTGGGTGCTATACATTGGGTGCGGGCCATCCTTGGCGTGCGCTTGATACGGCAATCTCGATGGGGGCGTCGATGGGAATGGCGCTGGGCATGGACCTGGGCCGGGTCGATGCAGACAAAAAGAAAGGCATCGTTGCCGTTATCGGCGACTCAACCTTCCTCCACATGGGGATGCAGGGTTTGCTTGAAATGACTTACACCCACGGCAACGTGACCGTAATGCTGCTGGATAATTCAACCACCGGAATGACTGGTGGGCAGGAACATGCCGGCACCGGGCTCGATATCCACGGCACCACGGCCGCGAAAGTCGATTTTGAAAAACTATGCGTTGCGCTTGGTGTTAAGCCTGAGCGTATTCACACGGTCGACCCATACGAACTGCCAGAGCTATATAAAGTGATGAAGCAGGAAATTGCCAAGCCCGAACCCTCAGTGATTATTACAAATCAACCCTGTGTGTTGATTGATCGCTTCGAAAGTAAACCGCCACTCAAAGTGCTTGATGATAGATGCAGCGGTTGCGCCAAATGCCTGAGTGTTGGCTGTCCGGCAATCAACGTGACGCGCCGCGAAACTGAGGTACGTAAATCCGGATCAACCTTTGAAAGGGCCTGGGTATCGATAGACACGACGGCCTGCACCGGTTGCAATCTTTGCGAATATACCTGCGCCTATGATGCTATCGTTCCTGAAAAAAGGCGGGACAACCAATGAGCGGCAAACGAAACAGCATCGTCAACATTCTAATTTCCGGCGTTGGTGGTCAGGGCGTAATGACCGCCGCCGAAATCTTGTCCCAAACGGCAATTTCCCTTGGTTTTGACGTCAAAAAAACCGAGGTCTCCGGCATGTCTCAACGAGGCGGAGTTGTGACCTCGCATGTTCGTTTCGGCGAAAAGGTCATGTCGCCGTCTGTACCCTCAGGCGAGGCAGATATTCTGCTTGGATTTGAAGCGGCAGAAGCCCTGCGTGCCATCAGTCAGTTGCGCCCCGGTGGTGTTGCTTTGATCAACTCCATGCGTATCGTCCCGCCAATAGTCTCAGTTGGCATTCATGATTATCCGGACCACCCGATTGACGATATTCGCATGTGTGATTGTGAGGTGCACGATTTGGATGCAGGAAAAATTGCTCAGGAACTGGGTGAGATGAGGCTTGGCAACACAGTGATGTTGGGAGCTGTCGCTGATCACCTTCCGTTCGAGGCCAAGCATCTGCGCGAACAGATCGTCAACAGGTTCCAGACTCGAAAGCCGGAACTTGTTGCGTTGAATGAGAAGGCTTTCGAAGCCGGTCGTCAAGCGGTTTCAGGATATGCACCAGAATAACGAGATTTGCCAGGCGCGCTTGTGCAAGAATAACAACTTCTATCGTTTCCGTTGATGTTTTCAGGACATATTTATTCTGTATTCTGAAACTGCCTCACGCAATCGAAGCATCAGTTGTTGTTCTTCTTTCTCATGATTTGTGTCAGTCATGGTATGTATTTTCGTTCTCGCTACAAATTAATTGCCCCCCGATTACCGCAACCTTAAATGGTATCACTGTTGCGCGGCAGAAATGATTTGGAATCACTGGTGCGCTCCCTATTTGGTTTGCTTTTCTGACTGGTAGCTCCCATTTCGTGTCAAAAGTTCCCGAGCATCTCATCCATATCTATCCCAATAACGACCAGCCTACATAACGCAGCAATGGGCTAGGAGTCGTCGCGCCATCAATTCGCCGAACGGCCGATTATGACACTAAATACCGATGAAGAGTGTGTCGCAGGCTGAACAATCGAACATTTTGAAAACGGTAATTTGTCCGCATAGGCGACGAATGATCGGCACACCGGTTGAACCGTGTCCGATGTGGTACTATTCCTAAGGTTGTAAAGCCTAGATCTCTGGTATTCGAGGGTTTTTCGGAGATGCCTAATATTGTGGATCTACCTTAGGGTGAAATGTTGTTCGATGCTCGATGGCGGCTCCGAGCCCAAAATTCCTGATGCTGCATGTAACTCACGCTCATGACCCTAAGCGGCCAATTGACGTTTCTGTCGGGACGACCACTTCGAACCCAATCCACCGATTCCAATATCTGAGATTGACGTCGGCTGCCAGGCCATCACGGGGATTGCATCTTGGGAAGTGGAAAAACTGACACTTACATTCCTACCATGGGGCAAGCCGAAATTCCTGTTACAGTCGCGACTGAAATGCGTTGGGCTTTCATAGCCCACAGCGCAAGCGGCCTCGGAAACCGTAAGGTTTCTGTCCACCAACAGGGCTCTCGCCTCGACCAGACGAAGGTCTTTTTGATACTGCAGCGGCATTGTGCCCAATGCACATATACGACAAGCTATTACTCAAACCTCCTATTGAACGTATTCCAACTGACGCCAAGAAATTTGGATACTTTCCTTGCACGGCTTTCCGCCCTGAAGGGGCGCGAACCGCCCCTCAGCGCGGTATTTTCAGGAACCCAAAGGTTTGAACTTGCAGGTAAAGTGGCGCATCAGCTTTGGTTCCCAGATGATCTCATAGCCAGTCAGCTGCTCCCTGATCCCGTGCAGTTCTTCAAAAATCTCAATCACGTAATCGAAGTGAGATTGGGTGTAGGTCCGTCGTGGTATTGCCAGCCGTACCAGATCCATTGCTGCCGGATTTTCGCTGCCGTCGGGCTGGCGGCCAAACATTGCAGTTCCGATTTCGCAGCTACGAATTCCGCCAAGTTCATAAAGCGCTACGGCAACGGATTGACCGGGGTATTGCAAAGGGTCCACATGCGATAGCCAATTGCGCGCATCAATGAACACCGCGTGACCGCCAGCAGGCCTGACCACCGGAATTCCCATCGCTTCCAGCCGTTCGATAATATAGGCGTTGGTCCTAATCCGGTAGCGCAGATAATCCTCGTCAACGATCTCGGTCAGACCAGTTGCCAGCGCCTCGAGGTCGCGTCCGGACATGCCGCCATAGGTCGGGAAACCTTCGGTGCGAATGAGGCAGGCCTTGGCGATTTCGGCAAGCTCAGGATCGTTGAGCGCCAGCCAGCCGCCGATATTGCCGAATGCATCCTTTTTAGCACTCATGGTCATACCGTCGGCACATGCAAAACAATCACGCACAATGTCGGGAATGCTGCGCTCGCCCTGGCCAGGTTCGCGTTGTTTGATGAACCAGGCGTTTTCGGCAAAGCGGCAGCCATCGATGAAGAACGGTTTACCATGAGCCTTGGCAAGGGCGGAAACCGCCTGGATGTTTTCCAGGCTCACGGGTTGCCCGCCACCCGCGTTGTTGGTGATAGTGATCATCACGCAGGGCACGCTGTCTCCGTGCTCGTCGAGATAGGCGGCAAGACGATCCAGATCCATATTGCCCTTGAACGGGTGCAAAGATGACGGATCCTTGCCCTCTTCAATCACAAGGTCATGGCCAAAAGCTCCGCTGGCTTCGATATTGCCACGCGTGGTATCGAAATGCGTGTTGTTAGGGATATTCCGTCCTTCGCCGCCAAAGATCGAGAACAGGATGGCCTCGGCAGCGCGTCCCTGATGGGTCGGGACGATATGCTCGAACGGCATCAGGTTCTGAACCGCGTCGCGAAACCGGAAAAAGGAAGGCGAGCCGGCATAGCTCTCGTCGCCGCGCATCACACCCGCCCATTGGGCCGAACTCATGGCACCGGTACCGCTGTCGGTTAGCAGGTCGATCAGAACGTCATCCGATTTGAGGCCAAACAGGTTGTAGTGCACATCCTTGATCAGCGCCTGACGCTCCTCGCGCGTCGTTATCCGGATCGGTTCTACGGATTTGATGCGGAAGGGTTCAAAAATCGTCCTCATAGGGGGCTCCTTGTTTCAGGCCCCTTTTCACCATGGCAATCTGACAAACACGAGGGGCCAGCGCCACGGTTGTTCAATATCTCGAACCGCGCTCAGCGCCCTTTCTGATTGCAACTGCGACATTTCAGAAAACGCCTATTGCGTCAAGGTTGCCGACATCGCGACAATTCGTCTCAGGGAGGGGGTGGGTTGTGTAATCCTGAACCGGTTCGTATGACCGGGTGGCGGCGTGCTTCGCCGCATCAAGATCGCGTTTGCCTCAGCCTATCCCTTCGAGCACGAATTCTCCTTGGCCCACGCCCGAATACGCGCCGCGGCCTGCTGACGCCGCCGGATACCAACTCCCAATCAACAAATAGGATAAATCTCTGAAAACCGAACCGCCGCCCACAGCGGCGAAGATCGAACGCGCGCCCACAAAACGAACCAAGCGAGCCGCTAAAGAGCAACACCTTATGACTAAAATCAAACGCCTCTGTGAGAAGTCCGGATTAGGTGCCAAAAGCTGCCGATCTTCGGTTTGCAAAAGGCAGGCAGAAAATGCGGCGTGCAGTGAATTGGGATATGTTAAAACAGGATTATTGCGCCGATAGAATCAGTCAAATGTCGATCACTTTGTTTGAGGCGCCAAGATTAATCACAGGCAGAGAATCCAAATCAATGTCTACGAACAGGAATTATTTTAACATCTTTGATGACTTCCATAATTACGTAAGAATCTATCTTTTGTATTCCTGGTAAAGTGTAAAATTTGTCTCCCATAATCTGTCGATAACCTTCCACATTTTTTGTTCGCACAAGAAGCAAAAAATCGAAGTGCCCGGCAATCATAAAGCAGGCTCGGACTTCCTGAATGCGCTCCACCGCGACACGAAATTTCTCCAAATCCTCCAAAGTCGACTTAGCCAATGTGACCTGAACCATCACCTGGTGGTTTGCTTCCATCTTAATCTGATTCAATTCAGCCCGGTAACCAGTAATCACGCCTTCACGCTCGAGCCTTTTAACACGTTCCGTACATGGCGTTTTGGTCAATCCGACCCGGTCTGCCAATTCGACCATCGAAATCCGACCTTCAGATTGCAACTCCTCCAAAATCCGCAGATCAATATTGTCTTTGGTTGGCGTCATTTAGGCATTTCTCCTTAGATTTCCAAAATATCAGTTAATAACACCAAAATTCGAAAGAAATAAGAACCTTTTCCTGCTGTTTCTGTGCCTAATTATGAGTAATAGGAATGTTTCCTGAAGAGGTTACCGTGAATGCGCCCATCCTGTGGCCATTTTCTTGGAGAGCAATAAAAACGATTTATAATTTGAGGAGCAGCCAAAGATGTCAGACGTTGCAATAGGTTCTAGTCGCCAACCGCATCAGACCTGGTCGAACTGGCCGACATTTATCATGGCAGTGGCGGGGTCCGCGGTCGGACTCGGCAACATCTGGAAATTTCCATATATCACCGGTGAAAACGGAGGGGGCGCTTTTGTTATCGTCTACCTGGCTTGCATTGCCGTCATCGGGTTACCAATTCTGACGGCGGAAATAATGCTGGGG
>JAAEOH010000038.1 GCA_024244645.1 Hyphomicrobiales bacterium | reverse complement strand
GCATGACCTACGATGGCTCGGACGGCGACGACATCATTGTCGGTGCGGACGGCGATGATGTTCTCGACGGAAAGGCCGGCGATGACGAGATCGACGGCGGCGAAGGCGACGACACCCTGACCGGTGATGATGGCGACGACACATTTGTTTTTGCAAGTGAGTTCGGAAATGATGTCGTTGTCGATTTCGAAGCGGGCGATATTGTCGAATTCAGGCAGGTAACTGCAATCTCGTCCTATGCAGATGTGCTCGTAAATGCGGCGGATGACGGGACGGACACGACCATCACCGTAGACGCCGACAACAGCATCGTGCTTGAGAACGTGCTTGTTTCAGAATTGTCATCTGACGATTTCCGCTTTGCATAGTCTCCATGAAACGCACTCTGGCTCTAGTTCAAAGCTTCTAGCGGAATGCCTTTTGGCACTCAGGTCCGCTTTTCTCGGTATTGGTATCCTTAGCCTACCGATAAACCTCTTGATGCTTACCGGGCCGCTGTTCATGTTGCAGGTTTATGACCGTGTGCTGGCTAGCGGATCAGTGCCGACACTGGCTGTCCTTGGTGGCCTCGCAGCTGGCCTCTATGTGTTTTACGGGCTCCTCGAGGGCATTCGATCGCGTGTGCTATTGCGCATCGGCCAGCGGTTGGACGCGCAATTGTCCGGCACTAGCTTCGAATGCTCCGTCTCGTTGCCGATACTAATTGGCCGTAAGGCGGAGCGGCTCGACCCGATCCGCGACCTGGAGGCGGTGCGACAGTTTCTGGTCGGGCCGGGGCCCGCGGCCATCTTCGATATCCCATGGATGCCGGTTTATCTCGGCATTATCTATGTGTTTCATCCGATCCTCGGGCTGGTGGCCACGGGCGGCGCGGTGGTTATCTGTGTGCTCATCGGTCTCAACGAGATCGTCTCGCGCAAACCGGCGGCGGAAGCCAACCAG
>JAAEOH010000037.1 GCA_024244645.1 Hyphomicrobiales bacterium | reverse complement strand
TCTGGGATTTACGACAATGACCGTAAGTTCAGCTGGTAATCTGAAATGACAATTTCCAGCTTGCCATCGTCAACCCATTGAGCCGGATTTCTCAATATCTCAATTTTTGGATTGGAGAGAGCTTCCGTAACCAGATAAATGCGGTAACGCTCTAGAACTTGCTCAGCTTGCGCCTTTTGCCACTCATTTCGTGTCAGGTTGATTGATCCAATTGTCTTGTCAACCGACCCTTTGACTTCAATGAAGATTTTATGTCCCTGCTCGTTGTAAGACGTAATGTCCCAGCCAGGTGTCCTGTTGCCTGAAGCATCGCGGTGCCAAACCACCTTACTGGCTAATTCTGGTTTTTTTAATTGAGTGAGTTTCTTGCGTTCATACTTTACGACATGTTCTTCCGCTTCACGTCCAATCTTGTCGGCGATTTTTGAACGCCTGTTGTGGTTAGCTTGACTTGGATGCAGCCCTCTTTTCGCGTTCGGCTGATCCCGCGGTTCAAAGTCTGTGACGGGAAACAAACTTAGCTGTGCGGGCGCTTTTGCATCCGCCCATGCGATATCGCCTACACCTGGCACAGTGGGATCTTCTGCTAGCTCGCGATATAGCCTCAAGAATTGATTGAGGTCGGCAACTAAACGATCTTCTGCCGGAAGATCTGCAAGTGTGTAGGAAACGTGAAAGATAGCCCCTTGCTCATATCCTTCATGAAGTCTGGATACACCGGAGGCTCTCAAATCTGCCGCGCCGAGATGAACACGGTCGTTCAATTCGGGCGTAAAGCAATGTTCCCGATGTTTGTTTGCAAGCTGCTGCATTGTGAGAGACGCCGCTCTCAGCTTTGCCTTACTTTTCTGGCTGCGGCCAAACCGACTTTGGAACTGTGTAATTCCGAAGCCAAGCTCGAGAACGAGGAGCTCCATATCCACTGAGAATAAATAAACTACATAGTACTCATCTTGCGCACTTGTTGTGAGGGAAGTGTGGAAGCAAGCCACCCACGGCGCGGCGGTCAGATTGCCTTGACCCACTGAACCTTCAAACATCATTTCAGTCGAATTTTCGGCAGCCTGCTTCAGCGATGTTGGAAATTCGCGCACTACGAAAGAGTGGATTGGGTGATCTCGATCATCCTTGCCAACGGAATGAAAGGACTTCCATCCTTTGGCAATTTCCAAGATGAGGTTACGAATTTCCATTAAAACAATTATTGGTGGTGTAGGCTTTTTGCGCAAGTTGAACGTTGGCGGGCCGATATGC
>JAAEOH010000036.1 GCA_024244645.1 Hyphomicrobiales bacterium | reverse complement strand
TTGTGGGATGAGTTTTGCGAGTTTGCGGAGGTTTTGGGCTGTTGCTGCGAGATGGAACTCGTCTTTGGCTCCGTTTGGTCCCCTCAGGCGCAGTCGGTCGAGCTTCATGATGCGTTTGAGATGGGCAAACAGCATCTCAACCTTCTTTCTTCGTCGTTGTGAATCGACATAGGCGTCGGTCAGTGACAATTCACGTGCAAGGTCGCGGGCACCCTCATAAATGTGACGTGCGATTTTGCGGGTTGGTTGGTTTGGGGTGCATTGGGCTTTCAAAGCACAGACCGAACAATCACTCTTACGGGCATAGTAGCGCATGAACCCGTCCTTGCTGACGCCCGTTCGCGGCTTGGCCATCTTGCGCCAGTATTTCCTGAGTGGCTTGTCGCCCGGGCACCTATATTCGTTGGCTTCGTGATCATAGCTGAATGCTGAATTAGGAAACGCTCCATCCATACGCTTTGATCTATCAAACACCGGAATATGCGGCAGGATACCTTCCTCATTCACCAACCAGTTGAGGTTCTCAGCTGCACCATAGGCTGTGTCTGCTGCCAGTATCTCGGGATAGAGGCCGAAGGTGTCACGCGTTCGTCGGATCATCGTTCGTGTTGCACCAACTTCGGCCTGCCGTATCGCCCGGCTGGCCTCCACATCGACGATGATCGCATTATCGGTGTCGATGAGATAATTGTCCGCATAGGCGAAGAAGGCCGGGCCTTTGAGAGCACCCGTCCATTGTGACGCCGGATCGCTGTGCGACGTGAACTTCGGTTTGACTTCACTAGCAGCGCCGAAAGCTGCATCATCAAGAACCTCCAGATATTCCTTCACAGCTCGTGGTACTGTGCCAGGATCAAGGTTGTTGGGTTCCCATTCCTCTTTAGCAGTGGAGTTCTGCTTGTTGGCATCCGCCCGGATGATACTGGCGTTAGCAGCAAAGACATCTCCGCCGACCAGGCCTTCCGCGATACAGCGGGAAACCACGTTCTCAAACATGTGACGAAACAGATTGCTTTCACGAAAGCGACCGTGTCGGTTCTTGGAGAAGGTCGATTGATCGGGAACCGGATCACACAGATCAAGGCGACAAAACCACCGATAGGCAAGGTTCACGTGAACCTCATCGCACAGTCGCCGCTCCGACCGGATGCCTATGATGTATCCAATCAAAAGCATGCGGATCATCAGTTCCGGGTCGACCGAGGGGCGTCCAATGTCGCTATAAAACGGAGCAAGATGTTTGCGGATGTCACCAAGATCAACAAACCGGTCGATCGACCGCAAAAGATGATCCTCTGGAACATGATCTTCCAGATTGAACTCGTAAAACAGAGCCGCTTGAAACTCCTGACGTGGTCCCAGCATCGCATCAAACTCCCAAATCAATGGGAAAACTGAATCAGCTAACAACGACTAATTCATGACCGACTTTTTCATCAAAATCAGC
>JAAEOH010000035.1 GCA_024244645.1 Hyphomicrobiales bacterium | reverse complement strand
GCACCCAAGAGTGCATTACTGGATGAGCTACAACTGCTAATCAACACAGCAAAGGTGAGCTGACTGGTTAGTCATTAAAAGAGCAATACACTGCTATTTGAGCCCATGCACTCGTTTGATGCTTTACACACTTTGCAGGTCACTCATCTCTACATGACGCCATCCCTCTTTGATGTTGTTGCCAGCTGTGACCTCCCCTCACTGGTATGCATGATCCTTGCCGGAGAGCGTGTGCCACAGCATCAGTTGGAAATGTGGCAGGACAAGGTCAATCACTTTGTCATTGTATATGGCAACACGGAGACAGTTTGGGCCACTGCGATGGACTTTGACAATAGTGCAAGGCGTACATCTTCCAATATCATCGGGTTCCCCTTGCCTCACATTTCATGTTATGTGTTAGATAAATACCGGCAGCCAGTGCCAGTGGGTGTGATGGGGGAGCTTTACATTGGTGGTGATGGCGTGGGGAGGGGCTACCTCAACCGGCCTGATCTTACTCGTAAAGCCTTCATTAAGAACCCTTTCAGCTCTGATTATGGAAGCCACATCTACAAGACGGGAGACATAGCCAAGCTGCTTCCTGATGGATCCATTTTCTTCATTGGGCGGAATGATAGGCAAATCAAAATCAG
>JAAEOH010000034.1 GCA_024244645.1 Hyphomicrobiales bacterium | reverse complement strand
GGCCAGTGTCCGCGCAAGCCCGAGAGTGGAGTAGATCGCCACCACGACAGCCAGCGCCCACAACCAGAGGCGCCGTTCCCGATCGGAGGAAAAAAGGGCCATGATCGGCTTTGATTAAGGTAAGAACGCAGCAAGAGTTAGACCGATAGACCGAGCCCGCTGAGCGGCTCCCAATGCGGCAGCGCGGATCGGGCCGGGATTTGGCGGTGCAAACCGGACCCTTTTTGTTTGAAGCATCGCGCCGAGTTGCGCGACATTGCGCAAACCATCGTCCTTAAGAGGCTCAACAAGAATGCTGCGTTTGCACGTATCGCCGCCTGGGTCGACCAGAACACCGGGGCCGATGAACGGGATCAATTCCGGCATGTCGCTGAGAACGAGGTGCTCTCGCTGCACGAGGGAAACTTCGCTCGCTATGTGACAAGGCCCTCACGAGCACCCGCAGGTTACACGGTAACTGAATATCGACATGAGAAAGCAAGGTCCCGGTTCTCACCAACTTGGCCAATCATTGCGCTGCTTTAAATGGTATGAATCGGGGGAAACGGTTATTTGCTGCACCAGCAACGAATGACTGCAATGCTGACATAATCCAATCATCCAATATTTATGGCGTGTCGCGATATTACTCAGCCAGCCACCTCTCGAGATTGGCTGCAATGAATTTGTCATCATTCATATCGGGATAGTTGCTGTAGACGCGGTCGATTTCCTGCATCTGTCCCGGTCCAAGGGTTTCATTCTCATCAAGGCACCAGATGCCCTCAAGCAGCCCCTGACGGCGCAGCACTTCATGCAGCCCGGCAATCACGCCTTCAAAACCATTGGCTGCATCGAAGAACGCGGCATTGCAATCGGTTGTCGCCGCATCCATAGAGAGCCAATCGGAATCAAGCGGCTTATCCGCATCCAGCGCTTTGACATTGCTGACCAGTTCAACGGCTTTTTGCGTCCAAACGGACCAGTGTCCCAGCAATCCGCCGACGATGCGCACTGTTATAATCCTGCCATTTCGTTTCATTTTGAAAGGCGTCAGAAGATCGGCGACGATGTGATCGTCATTGCCGGTGTAAAGGCTGACGCGGTCTTCGGCTCCGGCCTCGACGACGCCCCGCACGACATCAAGAGTATGATAGCGATTGAATGGCGCGATTTTGATGCCAAGGACTGAGTCCAGCTCCGCAAAACGCCGCCAGAATTCCTGCGGCAGAACCCGCCCTCCGACGGCCGGTTGCAAATAGAAACCAATCAGCGGCATGACCTCGCCGACCGCACGGCAATGTTCGATGAGAGCATCGATGTTGTATTCATGTCCGGCAAGCGACAGCAGAACAGCATGGTAGCCGAGCTCGTCGGCAAGCTGCGCCTCGGCAACGGCCTGGGCTGTCGGTCCCACGACGCCGGCGACCAGCAAACGCTGATCGGAGACCCAACTGGCTGCCTCCTCGGCCGCGAGTTGCAGCACAGGACGCAGGAGGTCGTGCTGGCGAATTTCGAATTGCGTGGTGTGTACCCCCACGGCCAGTCCGATCGCACCCGCATCGAGATAATAGCGCGTCAGCGTCCTCTGGCGCCGCACATCGAGTTTCCGGTTTGCGTCGAGGGCCAGGGGATGTGCCGGGATGACGCCGCCCTGGCGAAATCCCTTCAGCGGGTCTGGGGGAATATTTTCAATTCTCATTGTCTTGCGCCGTTACAATTTCAGTCGGAGCGTGCAGATATCCCAGAATCAGCTCCACGATATGCTGGCGACGACGCGACAGCGCCGCGTCGTTCATCAGGTCCCGATCGAAAATCACCGACAGCGTGTGGCGATTGGAAAAATAGAAGTAGCTGGCACCTGCAATCGACATATAGAGCTCGACCGGGTCGACTTCGGGTCGCATCGTTCCGGCATCCGCGCCGCGTTTCAGCACATCGCCAATACGTTCCACCAACGGCGTGGTGAGTTTCTGGACTTTCGACGAGGCTCGCACATGGCGCCCCTTATGAAGGTTCGCCTCGTTCAACAGCGGTACGAATTCGGGGTGCGTCAGAAACCAGTTGAAGCTGAATTCCACTAGTTCGGCCATGGCTTCTTCGGGTATCAGGCTGGAAAGTTGCAGCTTTGATTCAGCCGATCGGATCTCCGCGTAATTAGATTCAAGCACGGCCTGAAAGAGCCCCTCCTTTGATCCGAAATAGTGGAACAGCATGCGCTTTGAAACGCCAGCCTGTTTGGCGATGCGATCGGTCCGTCCGCCTTCCAGACCGTGCGCCGCAAACTCTGTCGTGGCGGCCGACAGAATGTTACTCCGGGTCTGCTCCGGGTTGCGGCTCGCCGTTCCCGAGCCGGGTCCGGTTTTCCAGGTCGCGGTTGCCGCGATTTCTTTGTTGAGGTTGTTGCTCATGGATCAATACGTTCCATCGCGGACTTCGAAGTGGGTCGGTTTGCCAAGACTGCCTCGACGGTTGGCGATCCAGTCAGCAGTCCACTCGATGAGTCTTTCAAGCGGAACCGAAGGTCGACCAAACAGGCGTTGCTGCGCCTTTGTGTTAACGAGCCATGCTTTTGATTGCGGGTTACCGGTGAACTGCGGCGGGCGGTCGAATTGTCTCCCGAACGCCTGAGCGATTTCCCGGACATCGGCAATTTCCGGACCGGAAATATTGATCGGAGTCGTTGGTGTCGTGGCCTGCGCCAAAAGCTGCAGCGCGTAGCTGTTAGCATCGCCCTGCCATATAACGTTGACGTGGCTCATCGACAGCGGAACCGGCTGGCCGTCAAATACCGCATTTGCAATGTCGTGGAGCACGCCATAACGCATGTCGATCGCATAGCTTAACCTCATGAGGCGGCCCGGCGTTTCATTTTGCGCGGAGAAATATTCGAACATCCTTTCGCGGCCAATGCAGGAATTGGCGTATTCTCCGGGCGGCGTCAACGCATACCCCTCGACTGAACCACCACTGGAAATTTCGCTCAACGCATAGACGCAGGCGGTCGAGAAAGCCACGATGCGGCTGGACGCGAAACACTCGGCGACCAGTGCCGGTACATGCGCGTTCATCGCCCAGGTCAGCGGTTGGTCGCTGGCGGCGCCAAATTTGCGCCCGGCAAGAAACAGGACGTTGCGACATTCTTCCAGACCGGCGATCTGATCGCGGTCCAGCAGGTCGCAAACGACGGTTTCGACATCAACTGCCTCCAGTTGCCCGCGTGCCTTCGGGTTCGAGAAACGTGCAACCCCGATGATCCGTTTTCCGGGGGCTGCTCGTTTTGCCAGGCGGGCAAGCGTCATGCCCATTTTTCCGGCAACGCCGAGGATCATGATATCGCCATCGATCGTCTCCAGCTCATCAATCAATTGCGGTGACGGACGGGTCATGAATTCTTCAAGCGCGTCCTCGGAATCAAATCTGTCCGGCAGTTCGTTCATGCGTCCAACTTCCTTTTCAACATGCCAAAATTCCATTCGCCGGGTGGAATCAGACGATCCATATCGGGCGGGCTGGCAAATCCAAATCCAGGATTATCGAGCGCGGAGACATTGATTTCACCGTTCCGGATATCGAGTGCCACGCAGCCATCTTTATTGCGGTATAGGCCATCCTGAAGAAGCGCAGATTGCTTCTCGGTCTCCGACAAATGGTCGAGACCGCGAAAATAGTGATGCCCGTTGCGCTCGACATGGGTAATGCCGAGGCTGGCGACTGCAGCGAGATCGCTTTGCAGGGAGACCACTGGAAGGTTGCTGAGGTCTTCGGCGGACAAAAAATAGCGCTTTTCCCCGATGGCCGCATTGCGCTGTGCGGCGATGGCGTTGTTCAGGAACGAGCGAAACACACCCTTGCAGTTTTTATGGCTGACTCCATGATAGCCGCAGGCAATCGCCTCGGAGAAAGCCGTGGTCCAGCCATCCGCTTCATCGATAAGAAGCGGTTTTCCGATGGCGTCCAGCGCTTTGGCGTCGAGTGGCGCCTCAAGAGAGGCGGTCCGCTCGACCGGCTGTTCAATAAACAGGATAGAGTCATAAAGGCGCTGCAGATCCGGTCGCACTTGGATGGCCTCCATCAGATCGGCGAATTTCCCGATTGACGCATATTGTTCATTGCCATCCAGGGTGACTGACACTGGCTCATTGCAAGAATCTGCGACCGTCCAGATAGCGCCAAGCCGATCCAGGTCTGCATCACCATCACCTGAGACTTTGATCTTCAGGAACCGGACCCTGTCATCAAGCATATATTCTTCGAGCGTTTCGGGAAATCCATCGGCGATCGGCGCTGCGTCGGCAAGGTCAATCCGGGAAAGCGGATCAGCCAGTCCCACCGTGTGGCGCACCGTCAGCTTCTTGAGCGGTTCTGCGGGAAGAGCCGCAGCCACGGATCCAGCTGGCAGGTCGGCAAAAACCGAAGTCTCCTCCACCCCAAGCAACGGCCCGCGTATCAAGGTATCGAAACTTTGCCCAGCGGCCCGGCCGATGGCGTCAATGGTTGCACGTTCGACCATGGAGACGCCGAAATTTCCGCCAAGCCGATTGTGTCCACGCGCAACGCTGGCTTTTTCGAGGATTGGGTGAAGGTCGCGCCAGTGGCCGAATGCGGAAGCAAGGCCGGCGCCACGGTAGGCCTCGATTGCCGCCTCTATTGCGCGGATCAGATCGAGTGTTCCTTCTGCCGGTTCCTTTTCCGGCCGTTTGTCAAACCATTTGTAGGAAAGAAAGTCAGCCGCATGGCCGTGCGCCCTCTGACCGTCCCGCGTCTCAATTGTCACTTCCAGGATTGCCTGCGCAATGGCGTCTATGGAAACGGATCCGAAGCGGAACGGCATTCTGGCAATGACATTGAGAATGCCAAGACGTGCATCTACGACGCGAATGGCGAGCGGGTCATCCATCGGTACCGGTCTCCCTTTCGATCTCTTCCATCAGACCCTTGAGATAGCCAGCTGCCGCAGCCGCCGTTGTTGGTCCGTCAGGCTCATAGATAAATGGCTCCACCGAAACCGGTCCCGTGTATCCGACATCGATGAGCGCCCGCAGGATGGGACCGAAATTATCGTTCCCCTGACCCGGAGCCCGTTGATTGCGGTCGTTCAACTGGATATGTGCCAGGTATCCTTCACCCCAGCGCGTGCGAATGGTATCGGCCACCGGCAGCGGTTCCATTTCCGCTGCAGCGCAGGTATCCAACATCGTTCGCAAACCTTTCGATCCCGCCTCGTCAAGAAAGCGAACCGCATCGTCGATGGTGTTGATAAAAGACGTCAGCCGGCCCGCCAGCGGTTCGATGCAATAGGTCAGGCCCGCGGCGTGCGCAGCATCGCCGGCTGCGCGCAGGCAGGTCAAGGCATTGTCCCACGCCGCCTGCGGGTTGTCCGCATCGGCAGGATCGCGTTGAGCGGGCGATCCATGCACCAGTACGCTGCCGCCGAGATCCGCACAAAGCCCGATCAGCCTTTGGATCACGTCATGGGTTTTGGCTGCCTGTACCGGATCCGATGTCGTGATCGACAAACCCTTCGGTGAGATGAGCAACCAGTGAAGGCCGATGATCGGAACACCCGCGTCTTCAGCAATGCGGCGCACTTCTTTTCGCCTTCCGGACGACAGCAGATGCGGCTCATCGTCCAGTGTGAAGGGCGCAAGCTCGATACCTCGATACCCTACACCTGCCGCAACGGCGCATTGCTGCTTAAATGGCAGTTCGCGTAAGACTTCATTGCAAAGGGCAAATTTCATCGCGGGTTCCTAAGGCAGTTTGACGACAAAGATTTCGGTGAAGATCGCGGCGATGCCATATCCGGCGCATATGGCTATCGCCGCAGCAACGGCAATCTGTTTTAGCCATCCCGGATCGGCTAAGCGCAACCGCGGACCCAAAAGCAGAATGAAGGCAAACACGAAAATCGCGGAGCCCAGGCCGAAGGGCAGCCATCCAAATAACCCCAGCGCGAATCCGAATGTCAACAAAAGCGTCAGGCCGATCCGCCGCGCCATATCGCTGTGCCAAAGACCAGGGAGTGCACTGATCTGCAGCTCGATGCGCCAACCACCGCGCCTGATCGACCGGACCAGTAGCGCCATCCCGCACAAAAGCAGCAACCCACCCAGCATCCCGGGCACCAGCCCCGGCACGGTATAGGGGTGGATGTTGAGCCCCTCCAGACGATCCATGCGTAGGCTTTCAGCGACAATGGCAAGCGCAAAACCGATCAGCACAATGGCGGAAATAAAGTCGGCTTTATCGAGCGTATTCGGCTTCACTTTTTCCCTCCCTCGTCCGAATTGGCAACCGGATGGCGAATTCCGGCGATCAGACGGACGATCCGCTGTCGCACGAATGGCATGGACAGCAATATGAAGCCGAAGGCGGTTACCCAGAGAATGAGGCTGATCGGCCGCGTGAAAAATGGTGTCAGGTCGCCATCGGTCAGCACCAGTCCGCGTCGCAGGTTTTTGTCGAGAATGTCTCCAAGCACGATGCCGAGAATAAGCGGCGCCATGGGATATTTCATTTCACGCATCACGAACCCCGCGAGCCCAAAAAACAGCATCACCCAAACATCGAAGACACGGCTCGCAATCGCAAACGCGCCAACTGTGCACAGCACAAAGATAATCGGCATGAGCACCTCACGCCGGATGCGCAAAACCAGCAGGAGAGGCCGCGTGAGCGCCAATCCCAGAACTGCCATTGCGGTTGTTGCCATAAACACCATAGCAACCACCTGATACACGAACTCCGGAGACTCGATCATAATCAACGGGCCGGGCCGCACCCCATGAATGATCATCGCTGCCAGCAGGACCGCCGCAGGAGCCGATCCGGGCACGGCGAGCGTGAGTACCGGTATCAGCGCGCCGGGCACCGCCGCATTGTTGCCGGTCTCGGCGGCAAGCAGCCCTTCGACGGACCCTTTGCCGAATTCATCCTTCCTGGTGGACCGCATCCGGGCCGCGGCATAACTGGCCCAGGCACCCATATCCTCGCCAACGCCCGGAATAAGGCCCATGAAGGTGCCTATCAAGCCGCTTCTGACTGCGGTCACCCGAAAGCGCAATGCGTTACGAATGCCGGAAAAGACGCTGTCGATCCCGCCACGCACAACCTCGTAATTGGCTTGACGCATGACGATGAGAATTTCCGCCAGACCGAAGGCTCCGACCATTGCCGGAAGCAAGCCGATACCTCCGGAAAGATTGGTATTGCCGTAGGAAAACCGCGGCACGGCGTGAATGCCCTCCTGACCGATCATGGCGACGAAAAGCCCAAGAAATCCGGCAATCCAACCCTTGATCGGGTCGTCAAAAGCAGTCAGCTGGCCAGCGACAAGCACGCCGAACACGGCCAGCCAGAAAAACTCGAACGCGCCGAACGACAGCGCGACCTCCGCCAGCCACGGCGCGATGAGCGCCAGTGCCAGCATGCCAATGATCGAGCCAATAAACGATCCGATTGTCGCCACTGCCATTGCGGAACCGGCCTTGCCGGACCGTGCGAGCGGAAATCCGTCCAGCGCGGTGGCCGCATTGGCCGGGGTGCCGGGAATGTTCAAAAGGATGGCGCTGCGGCTACCGCCATATATGGCACCGATATACATGCAGATGAGAATGAGAATCGCCCGCTCGGCCTCGAAATTGAACGTCAGCGTGGTCATCAACGCAACGCCGAGCGTGGCGGTCAGTCCCGGCAGCGATCCGACAACAATACCGAGCAGCGTCGCCCACAAAACATCGACAATGGCGGCGCTCAAAACGATATCGGAAATTGCCGAAAGGAAGGAGACGAGCCCATTCATCGTTAAATGGTGTCCTTGGGTACGAGGTTCGTTTCAGCGTGTGCCGGCACTAATATGTCCGTCACACGGATGGGTGTGTCTGGACTTAGCCGTTTGCATTAGCAGCGCAGCAAACCAATTACTGCGCCGCCGTCGTTGCCGTGTCAGGGCAGCCGCACATCCAAGCGCCACAGCCCCGATTTTTTCGAATGATCAGGGGCGTTTGATCCCATAATCCTCTGGATTGTTTTTGGCTTTTTTGCCATCCCAAAGCATCCAGGCGTTCTGGCTCAGCATCGGTTGCGCTGCTGTCTGCGCGGCATCGCCGTGAGAGGGATCAAAGAAGGCTCCGCGCCCGGCAGCATAATCCTTCAGCGCCTGCGAATTTGATATGACATCAACCCAGACCTTGTCCATGGTTTCAAACACCTCCGGCGGCGCGTCGGCCGGGGCCCAGATGCCAAAATAGTTGTTGGCAACCTGAACATTGTCAATCCAGTTGGTGATCGGCGGAATCTCGCCATAACCCTCAAGATTGAGTGGAGCCGACGCCAGCACTGCGAGAGGTTTGATGCGCTTACCGCGGATCATCTCAGCCTGCTCGGATGCGAGCTGGGTGGTGACCTGCGTTTCACCCGACACCGTCGAAAGGACAGCCGGCTTGCCGCCATCATAGGTGACGTGCTTGTAGGTGACATCGGCAGCATTGGCGATAGCTTCCATCGCATTATGCCCGCCCGAGGTTATGCCCGCCGTCGCCACCGTGACCTGGCCCGGGTTCGCTTTCATCTGCGCCAGCAGATCGTCCATGCTGTCAATGCCCGAATCCGGGTTTGTGCCGACCACGGCAACATTGGCGATATGCAGATAAAGTCTCCAATCCTTGAGGGGTACGTCCAGCATGCCGAGCACGGGATAACTCCCCAGATCAACCGCCGCACCGGCGGTCCAGGTCAAGCCGTCATGATCAGCTTTCCAGGCATTGGTTGTTCCGACCGATCCGGCCGCGCCTGGCTGATTGACCACGACAATGGTCTGCCCGAGCGCTTTTTCAAGATCACCCGCCAGGATGCGCGTCACACTGTCGGTCGAACCGCCTGGTGACCACGGGACAATGATGGTCACCGGTTCGGCTGGCTTCCAGTCTCCTGCCTCAGCGGGACCCGCAATGCCCAGAAGCATCGCAGCGGTGCCCATAAGGCCATAGCATACTGATTTCATAATCATGGATTTCCTCCCACATTCGCTGTTTTGGTGGTTAATTTATGCCTAACTGGTTATGTAAGTGCCTCACAAGATAATAAAGTGTCCAGTGAGTTACTTATAGGTCGACTCTTTCCAACCTGTCAATTCGGCCCAGGGAGTTGGTGTGGACGGTGGCGAGGTGGCGACGCTAACCACTGCAGACATCTGACAGAGGATCGATGCCGCTCCTGCGCTGTTGCCGACCGCAGGTGGCCAGAATGTTGATCGCCGCAGCAGCCTTGCAAGTTGCGCTGACCGAACAGGCGGATGAACACCGCCAAATGACGGCTGGGGGTCGTGGTTGTGGCTCCATAACAGGCTCGTATCAAATGGCAGGTTTTGTGCGCTGCAACGCAACAGGATTTATATTGTCTAATGGCAGCTAATGGGATGTACCGGCTGCTTCACCCAGCAGGTTACCCTTGTCGGATTAACCGATGGTGTCTCCGCATCCCCCACCTGAGCCAAGTGTGGATGTGTCACGGAATTGTGCCGCTCCTTTGACTTGGTATTTTGCAACAAAGGAGAGACATCACAGGAAGAGAGTTATCTTGGCAGCTGAGTCGACACGACTGTATTTCAATAGTCGCCAATGCGGACAAATGGACCTTCAATTTGCCAGATAAGTGCCTTGGCAATGTATCAAATTCGGGCCGAAAGCCGTTCTGCCGTTTCAGGCATTCGTTTCAAACTTGCGTTGATCCTGTCACGCCAGCGATGACCACGCGATATCGCGTCTTCAAAGGATTCTGCGAGGTCGTCTGGACGGTCCTCTGAAAGAACCGCCACAAGGAACTCAGCCTGGGCCCGTTCCTTCCGAGCCTTCAGCTGATCGGGCCCGCCCTGGCGCCAATCGGCTACGATGAGCTTATGAATCGCGAAACGCTCGGGTCGCGGCACCTGGATCAGAACGCCGGAGCGATGGAGAGCGACCGCATGAATTGGGTTTCGATTAGAAAGTTCAGGTAGTTCAGGGCCTGGGCACTCACCCCCAATGCCGGCAGCGGCTTGACCCGTTCGTCGCCGAAGGCCGGTGTCAGGAACTCGACCATTGCTTCCGAATGGCTTTGTCGCCATTTCCAAACCTGTCGATCGTTTATTCCGGGAACCGGGTCGAGCTTGAGCAACTTTAGGATCTCGGCAGGATTCTTTTCGACCTTGTCTTCCAGAACAACGGAGAGCCGCTCGAAACTGGCAAAATCAATATCGCCGGATTGGGCCAGTTCCTCATAATCCATGTGCACACCGAGTTCGCCCTGGTAGAGGCTGTATGCCGATGTCCCGACCAGGGTGCCGCCAAGTCGGAAAATTCCAGAAGCTGTGAACCGGTCTCGCGATCGGTCGCGATTAAGCCTTCGGCTCGGAGCGTTCTGGCAAGCCTAGCCATTCGCTTCCGGCGCGCTTCTACGTCGGCCTTTAACTCTTCCGCTCGGTTCAAGCGCGCACGCAGTTCCGGTTTGTCTTCGCCGAGATACCAGCTCATCATCTGGTTCCCGATCCGAAAGCGCTTGTAGAGATAGATCCGTCCGTTGCGCTGTCGCTCCTCAATTGTGCCGACCAGGTTAGAGGCCCTTTCGTCGAGATGAAGGCGCAACAGGTCCTGGTATGCCACCACGGCTGAACGACTATGAGCAGTTATTTCCATATCTCTCCATTCCTAGTGATGTGTGCATCAAATAATATATTGATGCACACAAACATATTTCCGGGAGACAGGAATCTCATCAAACGGGCGGAGAATAACCGTTGGTGTAAATTGCCGTTGTACTGCTCGGTGTCTCATAAGGGCTCTGGGCGGACAGTGTGCGTCGAAAGTCAATACACCCTGTGGTAGAGCCGTCAATTTCGAGGCTTCCTTAAAACCCTCCTTTTTTAGGACCAATCATACTAAGCCGCGATGGCGACGGATATCTTTGACGACTTGTCGGATGTTCTCTTCTGTCTCATCTTCATTCCTTGACGGTTCAGATGAGCCAGAAACCCTCCCTTATGCAATCAACTCAGTTTGCCCCATAAGCGTTGATGTCAGACAATCGAGCACCAGGTGACTACGACAGTGTGGGCATTGGAAACCGTTTTGATCTTTGTGGTTGCACATGTGGTTCTGGCAATGTTGGAGCGGGATTGTCGGCCGCCGGTTCGCCAGATTTTCATTGTGGATATGACCACAGCTGCCGCATGACCACGGATCCGCCAGGTTGATGTTGTCGTGGCAAAGTGGGCAGGTAAGTGAGATCGATCCATCTTCAAATTCGGTTTTGTCTTTTTTGATGTTGTTGTTGGCACGAATGTACGTGTAGCCGGCGAGGCCGCCGAATATGATCGTCAACCACCACTCGCCGGAAAAGAAGGTGAGCAATGCCAAAAGCACGCACGGAATGGTAATCATTATTATCGGCTGGCGCATGTAGTCTTGAAGCGTGGGGGGCTGTCATCACCCTTGGCTTCTCGTCGCAGTCTCGCGACCATATCCGGCGTCAGATGGGCTTTTGGATCGACCAGCTCAAGTGATCGATCTCTCGGTATGCTTCCGTCGTTCATCTCCCCCCTCCGGCAGTCTATTCGCTCGGCACCCTCTTGATGGTGGCTGCACTTACTTTGAACAAGCGGGCAATCTCAGCGATCGGCCGATGCTCGATGTCGCGCATCTGGCGCACTTCTAGTTTTTGATCTTTGTTGAGTGCGGCCGGTCTTCCTCCTACACGGCCACGGTCACGAGCTGCCTTCAAACCCTCCCTGGTTCGTTCGACAATTCGCTCTCGCTCAAACTCGGCTATGGATCCGAACACATGGAACACGAGCCGGCCGGCAGGCGTCGTCGTGTCGATGTCTTCGCCCAGGGATTTGAAACCAGCTCCGCGCTCGCGGATCTGGTCAACAATCTCGATAAGGTCTTTGAGAGATCTCGCCAGGCGATCGTACTTCGTGACGATCACAACGTCATCGGCTCGTAGCTGTTCCAGGAGCTTTTCAAGTTCTGGCCGGCTGCGGTTCTTGCCGGTGACTTTCTCCTGAAAGATCTTTTCGGCGCCGGCGTCTTTCAGAGCGTCCAACTGAGCATCAAGGTTCTGTTCTTGCGTTGAGACGCGGGCATATCCAAAAATCATCGACTAATGATAACAAAAACGGTTCAAACCCAAAAGGTTTTGCGCGGGGTTTTTGAGCCTGGGGAAAGCCTGGATCCTCGGTCGGTGGATCGACCGCATCAAAAACGGCCGTTTTTGCTCGCCTACCTGGGCGTACAGCGGGATTTTCGAGAGCTTCGCGCCGTGTCTGCTTTCGGAGGTAGACTTCTCGCTTCGGCCGATCGGCCGGGACGGGGGAAGGGTGCCATGAGCGGGCATACCCACTCGATGGCACGAGGTCTGCCGAGCGGAAGCGGAGGGTCGCGAAGTCTGCTATCCTTCGTCGGATCGGACTCGGCGCCCCCGCGCCGGCCGCGACAGGAGGGCCGAGCATGACCCAGGCACAAATGCCGGTGCAATTGGCGCCGCCCCTCGACCTCGACGGTTTCCACGAATGGCTCGTCGTGCGCGGCCTGCGCGGCCTGACCCTCGCCGAGCAGCTCGAGGGCTTCTGCGAGCGCGTGGCCGCGGCAGGCTTCCCGATGAAGCGCGCCAGCTTCGGCATGGGCACGCTCCACCCGCGCATCGGCGCCCAGACCTATGTCTGGCACCCGGGGCGGGTCGAGCACATTCCGCGCGACCGCAGCGTGCGGCAGAGTGCGGCGCTCCAGAACAGCCCGGTTAAACTTATGCGGGACGCCGGCATTCGGAGGATGCGCCAGCGGCTCGATGCGAACGACCTGCCCGACATTGAGGTATTCAGCGAGCTGCGCGACGAGGGGCTCCTCGACTACGCCGCCATGATCGTGGTGTTCGAGGAGGAGGGCGCGCTGACGGGCACCATAGCGCCAGGGGTGTTCTTCTCCTGCGCGACCGACGAGCCCGCCGGCTTCGACGACGGCCACCTAGCACAGATCACTAAAGCGCTCTTCTATCTGGCGCTCGCCATCAAGTCGCGCGCGACCTTCGACGTCGCCACGGCCGTGCTCAAGACCTATCTCGGCGAGGATCCCGGACGGCGGGTGCTGACCGGCGCCATCGACCGTGGCTCGGTCGAAACCATCCGGGCGGTGATCTGGATCTGCGATCTGCGCGGCTTCACCCGGCTCTCCGACACCTTGCCGCAAGGCGAGATCGTCGCGCTGCTCGACGACTATCTCGATCTGATGGCGGGACCCTTGCGCGAGAACAACGGCCAGATCCTGAAGTTCACCGGCGACGGATTCCTGGCGACCTTCGATCTGACCGGGCTCGACGGCGAGGCGGTGTGCCGGAACGCGCTCAAGGCCGCTGCCGAGCTGCGGGCGGCCCTCCCGGCCTTCAACGAGGCGCGCGCCAAGGCCTGCAAGCCGGTGACCGAGTTCGGCCTGGCGCTCCATCTGGGCGACGTGCTCTACGGCAATATCGGTGCGCAGGAGCGCCTCGACTTCACGGTGATCGGCCCCGCGGTCAACGAGGCGAGCCGCATCCAGGCGCTGTGCCGGCCGCTCGAGCGCGACATCTTGATCTCGAGTGCTTTCCACGAGATCGCCCGCACCCGCCACGGCGAGCTCGTCTCGCTGGGCCCGATCGCGCTGCGCGGCGTCCGCAAGCCCCAGGAGATCTTCACACTCAAGCCTTAAGGGCAGCACCGGCAAGCGCAGCCAGGCGCTCAGGTAGGCGCGCAAGGCCGTAGGAGACGGCAATTTCGCTGGAGGTTTTGGGCCGGGTTTTGCGACGTTGCCAAATCGGCCGTTTTTGCGTGCCTACCAAGGTGCGCAGTGCCGGGAAAATACGGGCAACCTGTGATGGATGTCATGACAGATACAGATACGGATACTCCGGATCGCAAGCTGTGTGAGATGATTGTCACGCTGGAAGAGCTCGAGGCAATTGTTGACCTGTTGAAGAGCGCTAGGGAAAGCTAGCGATCCAGAGCAATCTGTTCATAACACGCCGACAACTGAAGTTCTCTCTTTGTTCTTTGCGCAAATCAGCGATACGGGCGATTAACACTGAGCAAAGTGAGATCTCGAGTGCGGAACAGAATCTGAGCGATCGAAGTTCATAATGTGCGCCGGATATGAATGAATTTCCTTCATTTCACGTCTCGTTCCACCTCAAAATATCTCGTCATAGATATTCTCGATACATATAACTTCTTCATCAGTCAGCGCACCAAATTCTTTGTTCCGTGCGCGATCCGAGAGCTTGCCTTCGTTCTGACTGAGGAAACGGAACAAGAGGTCAGACAAGCGATCCGGCATATCGACCAATAGTGCGATTCTGGTACGGAACGTATCATAGCGCCGCAGGAATTCTGCCTCATCGGGCAGATCGTGCTCGATGGTTTTCTGGACGCACTCGAACAAAAACTCTGTCTGCGGCGTAGCATCAAAAAACCGGTAGAAATCGCAGGTGTTGTTCAAGACGCGGACATTTCCGTTGTCGTCGGCCTGCCACTCGATGAACGGCAACAATCGCTTTGAATAATCCTCAAGTACCCGTCGATAATCATCGATGCGCTCGAAAATGGCGGCGGAGACAGGGAACACAACACCGGTTGGATTGAAACCGCGCTCGGCCAAAACGTGATGGATCAGGTAACGATGCAGTCTGCCGTTTCCATCTTCGAACGGATGGATATAGACAAAGCCGAAGGCGAGAACCGATGCCGCCAGAACCGGATCGAGCTGCTGCGCTGTCTGCTCGTCGAATGCAATCAGTCCCTCAACCAGCGCGCCCAGGTCTTTATGGCGGGCACTGATATGATCGGGAATCGGCATGCGGATATCGCGGTCATGCTCCCCGACAAATCCGCCTTCGGTTCGGAGCCCGAGATGCACGAAACGGGTATCCCCAATGACGATGCGTTGTAAGCGTAGCAGCTCATCGAGATCAATTGGCTGCTTACCGGCTTCTCCGATGGCACGGCCCCATCGCTGGATACGGTCTTGCGGCGGACGTTCGCCCTCGATTGCAAAACTGGACTTTGAGTCCTTGAGCAACAGAAACGCTGCAGTGCGGGCGAGTAGGTCGCGCGGGACGGCGGCGACCGCCTCTTGCGCCTGCGCCTGCAAATCCATAGCGATGAAGCGTTCCAGTGATTCTGTGCGAAATACCAGCGGACAAAAGTGGCGTGACCCTGGAAGATTGTTCTTCACGCGGTGACGCGATGATGTCTCTCCGATACCGGCATATTGCTGTTTCCGATTGACAACCTCGATATATGCGCCGTGATCGGCGTCCGGTAGATCGAGACGCTCACCCGTCAGCCATTCATACAGAAACCAGAGGCGGCGGGCATAACTTCCAGTCGGGGTCGCCTTGACGATACCCTCGATCGAATTCGCGCCGGTAGTAACGAACAGGCGTTTCAAAACGGCCAGATCGAGCCCTTCGTATTTGAGCGCAAATGTCAGGTGGCCTGAGAGGGTCGCTTTCGCAGCATGGCGCGGTGTGTAGAGGTTCCAGCCGCCCCCTTCGGTTATTCTATGACGCTCGCCGGTGGCGTATAGAGTACGTGGCAACGGAACGTGCAGATCGTAGGCATCGATGAGCGCGGCATAGCCCGCCGGCGTCCCCCTTTCCGGAAGCCGCCGTCCGTGAAAAACCGTAACCGTCCCTGAAAAACGATTTTCTGCGCTCTTATCCATGACAAAACTGTTCTCACAGTCGGAAGAGCAGCCCAAACTGCCCTCGTCGTGAAAAATGATTTCTATCTATGAAATATCATAACACTGGATAGAATTCATGAAAAACAATAACTTTCAACCATAATTATAAAAATCACGGTAATTGGCTGCACAATTACCGAAATGCCGTATCCACTACGCAGTAACAATGGCACTTACAGGACCCCAGTGTTTGGTCAGTCGCCAAGGCCGAACTGATACGAATCGTTTCAACTGACATTAATACCCAACAAGTCGGAAAGTCTTTCCGAAACCTGATCCGCCGCCGCAATGAGCGCCGTGTCGGGTGTGACAGCATATCGTGCCGTTACGCTGTTAAACGAGTGTCCCAGCATTCCGGCGATTATCAATTCGCTGAAATTCATTTCCGCGGCGGCGCTGGCGAACCTGTGGCGCATGCCGTGGATGGACATTGGTGTCAGGCCGGCGCGCCGGGCAACGGCAGCCCAGATTTTCGGAAGGCCGACATAGTGTCCTGTCGGGCTATCGGCAGGAAATACATATTTGGTTGACCGGTCGCGGTCGCGGATAACATCGAGCGCGGCGTTCCCTATCGGACGGGTTTGGGGGCCGGACTTTGTGTCAGCCAGTCTCAGGCACTGCGCCCCAAATTCAACTTCTTCCCACCTGAGGCCAAGAATCTCCTGGCGCCGGCAACCGGTAAGAAGAAGCAGGCGAATGGAATCCAGACCGTTCCGGCTGAGGTCGAATTCATATCCTGCCCGTAAGGCTTCGCCCAGCTTCTCCACCAGCTCAAAGGAAAAGGGTGGTCTTTTGGGAACTTGTTTCGGACGGGCAATTCCGTGAACCGGGTTGCGGGGAAGCGTCCCGTCTCGGACGGCACGTTGCAGCACGGTTCCAAGCATCGCAACAGCACGCGCGGCAACCCCCGGGGCCACCGGAAATTCGGCCGCCGCGCCCGCGTTTTTTGCCGGTTGTTGCACTCTTGCCGTTCATAACGTCCTGCACAAATCGTTCGACGTCACTGGGCTTTATGCTTTTGACCGGCTTTGATCCGATCAGCGGCTTGACGTGACACTCAATGCGGCTTTCGTCCATGGCCCATGTTGAGGCTTTGACCCGTCCCTTACTGAGCTGCAAGTGCTCATCGCAAAGCTCGGCGATGGTCTTTACGGTCCGGTTTGTCTTTCTTTCATTGGCCGGATCTTCACCGGCCGCCACGCGGCCCAGAATGATCTTGGCCTTGGTTCGTGCTTCCTGAGGCGTCAGCACACCATGGGTGCCCAAAGTGAACTTGCGGGTGCGTCCAAGTTCGTTTCGATATTGCACGATGAACACCTTCCGGCCGGACGGCCGGATGCGGATACCGAAACCGCGCAGCTCTTCGTCCCAGAACGTCTTGTCCTGACCGATGACCTGCTTCTCACATTTGCTGATGAATTGGTTTGTGATCTTCGCCACGTGCGCTCCATTTTGCTTCCCAAGCCGGCTATGGGTATCCTGGGTAGCATATGGGTAGCAGAATTCGTAAAAGTTGCGCAATGGTGATAAATCGCGATCAACACAATCCGTTGAAAATAGTGGCGCAATTACAACAGCTTATAAACTGTTAGCCATCTAAATAAATGAAAATCCAAAAGCAGAAAAAAGCCCTGAATCAAATTTGGAAGCCATGTGAGACAAAACAGATTTGGTTTTTGTTCTGTCGTTTGCACGGCGCCGTTTGACGGTCACCGACCCATTGTATCCAGTTTCCCTGATCGCCGGTCCTATCCACGGACCGCGCGCGATGGCAAACTGCCTACCTTTCTTGCGCTGACCAACAGGAGCGGCATCCAGGTTGTCATCCTGTCGATCCAGGGTTGCATTGTTACCGTACTCGCACTGTTGTACTTTTTCTAACGGACGTTTCGGTTGCGTTTTTTCTGCTGTCGGCCATGACGGTAACGCTTTATCTGGTGATGTACATGCTGATGTATGCCGCCGCCTTGAGGCTCAGGATCACGCAGCCCGATACCGCGCGCAGCTACAAGGTGCCTGGCGGCCCGGCGGGAATGTTCACGGTCGCGGGGATTGGATTCGCCGGTGTCGGATTCGCTTTTGTTGCTTCATTCTTCCCGCCCAGCCAGCTGCCGGTCGGCGATCCGGCCACTTATGTCGCGGTGGTCGCGATTGGCTTTGTTACTTTTACCGGCCTGCCAATTCTGATCCACATGATGAAGCGTCCTTCTTGGGCGCACAGGGAGGATTACGGCCCAAAGGACAGCGCATAGCGTCGCTTTGGCTTGCCAGTGTCACCGCGCCTGTTTCGGCGCTTGGCCATCTCCGGGATCGAGCCGCTCAGGTCGGTTTGGTCCGTGACGCGTGCCTTCGTGCAAACCACTGCATGACGTGACCGCGCGGTTCGTCGACCCCGGTAATCAGGTAGCGCAAAGTGTATTCGTTGTTCAGGGTGGAGTCCAAAACCCGGAGCGCGGCAGGGGTTCCGCAAAACAGGATTTGGTCGCACGGCTGTATGGTTGTGGCCGGCGCCGGCATGACCTTCTGCTCGTTGCCCGAGCCTATGACCAGGGCCACACAGGCAATTTGCCTGTTCCGATCCGTGGGATCCGTCAAAACATCGCCCAATGTGACTTCTTGTCCGCTTTCGACAACACTCAGCAAGGCGCTCGCGCCGCCGGCATCGACAGTCAACAGCACTGGCTGACTGCTGCCTATCGTTGCGGCGAGTTGCTCCATCACATTGCTTAACACCAGCTTATCGGAGCCACCATCTTGTCGGCGAAAGGTCTCGAAAAAGGGCTTGAGGAGGGGCGCGAGGAGCAAGAACAATATACGTCGCGCACTGACCAGGGCCGGCACCATGATGAAATCCGCCCGCGCCGCCTGGAAGACAAGCTGGTTGCGGTAGCGATTCTGCCGCACCAGGAGAAAAATCTCTGGGTTCAAAGCCTTGGCGTTCAGCAGAATGGAAAGGTTTTCGGAGTCATGGTCGGTTCCGGCGACGATGCCGGCGGCTTGCTCAATCCCCGCCCGTAAGAGATTTTCCTGACTTGCCCTGCCGACGAACAGATTGGGGATCTGATCGTCGTGCTGACTGGGATTCGGTTCGATCACGACTGTCGAAATACCTTCGGCCTCCAGCGAGTCACGGATCCACCGGCCCATCCTGCCGAAGCCGCAAAGGATCCAGGTTCCCTTAGGCACGGGAAGCTGCTCGTCGAGTGAGGTGCCTGGGGTCCCGGCCAGCCATTGGTTAAGTGTGTGAATGGCCGGATTGCGGACGACGGCACCCAGGTACTTCGCAAATGTCTGGAAAGGGTCGATGATATGGACATTGGAGCCAAGGGCGGCGAGCGTCTCCTCATGAATCTCGGATGTCGACTGGGTGGCAACCCACACATTGGCATTCATGAGACGCGCAGTTACCGTAATTTTCAGATTGATTTCTTCATCCTTGGTCAAGGCAACCACGGCCTTGCAATTCGGTTTCAGCAAACCGGCTTCGATCAGGTGTTCTGGAATTCGGGAATCGGCACAGAGCCCGAACACCTGAGCGCGATAGTCCCTCAAAATGAGGGTCTTGATGCGCTCGTTGTTCTTGTCGATGACGATCACCGTCATTCCAACATCACTCAGGCCGCGCGTGAGCAGAGCGCCGGTATTGCCGAAACCACAAATGATGCAGAAGGGCTCCGAAATTTGCGCGACGCCTTTAGCGAAGCGACGCTCGGCGAGAGATTGCCGAAAATCCGCGTTCTGCACCAGGCTAAGGATGGAGCCGAGCGCGTAGAACCAAGCGATCACACCAGCATAGAGCGACACAATGCCCCACATGCGCTGCGCGTCGGTGAAGGTATAGGGGAGTTCACCGAAGCCGGTGGTGGTTACCGTGTAGGTGAGAAAATAGAAGGCGTGAAAGAAGCTCAGATGTTGAGCATTGCCTTCCCCGTCGATCCCGGGAATCAAAATCCACCCGACCATTGAGATCGCGTAAACGGCAATCAGGACCATGATCGGCCGGCGCATGTAACGCAGGATGATGAAGGTGACCCGGTTCGAACTGGGCGACTGCGACATGGCCGGCTCCTTGAGTGTGTTCTCGAAAAGTGTAAGCGGTATTCGGATAAGAATACGCGTCAAAACAAATAGATAGAGCGCCTGAAGTGATTCCGATGACACCAATTAAACGAACAGCGCACCAGGCTGCAGTGACCATTTAACCTTTGTGCCGGTTTAGCGGCGCATCATCAAGGTTTCCACGACCACCGTGCTGACCGAGATGATGTTGGCGACCAGCGCGCCGCCGGACAGCGAGACAATGCTCGCCATCACGCTGGGGACAAGACCGGTATCCGTGACATGCGCCGCGAAGGTCCAAACGATGGCCGCGCCAATGAGTTGCAGGTCGGCGACGAAACTGGTCGCCAGTAACACCGCGCCGATCTGCGAGCGATCACCGAGCTTCAAGCCGGTGGCGATCAGATTGACGATGATGACAAGAAACAGCTCAACGATGCCATGGTGATCCGGATTATCAATCTCGCCAAGGAAAAAGCCAAAATTCAATGTCAGTGCAAGAACAATGAAAAATCCGAAAACAACTCTTTCACGATTCATACCACCCCCCAGGAGCCGTTCGCCTGCCCTTGAGCAAAAAAACACCAAGAAACCGAGGATAGCACGGGTTTGGCGGGAACAGGAGACCCGCGTCAAGATTTGGCAGTTGTCCCACCCGGTTCAAACATTCAATGGCGCGCAGCAAGAAGCTATGGGGTATCTGCCGCATAGTCCCGAAAACCAGGCCCTGTTTTGGAAACCATGCACGCTTTGAGGTCGGGCGTTTTTTGATGACCCGTTGCGTTCCGCTTGGTGTGCACGGCACGCCGGTTCGAATGGGATAGCAAGTGGTTCCGGCCTGCATGGCTCATCGTCGAAATGCCAAAAACAATGGGGTGGACGCCCCTTCGCCTACCAAATGTCTGCCGGCAGCAACGTTCACTCGAAAGCACGAAAGTCCGCCGGTCCTTTCCGTGTCAACATTAGAGTTTCATTCTACAGGAATTACGCCCACCTCTCAGCCAGTTTTCCCACCTCACCGCCCCCTGATGCGCGGGTCCAGCGCGTCGCGCAGGCCGTCGCCGATATAATTGACGCTCAGCACGGTGAACGAAATGGCAAGGCCCGGCCACCGTATCTTCAGTGCTTTCGGCCTGAGCGGCTTCCGCTTCTTCAGCCTTATGTTACAGGACCATTACGCCCCCAGCCGGCTTGACTCACCATACATTGTCATTCAATTTTGGATTGAGGTTTGGACTACCAAATGGCCCACACCATTCCCTCAAGCCTCAAATATTTGGCTGTTCTTATTGCTATCTAATCCAGCCAGCCAAATAATAATGAACCCGGTGGGCCGCCGGCTTGCCGGGTTCTTTTTCGTTATGGGACAACAATCGCTCGTCACCAGTCCTGTTCCGGTTGAGAGCATCATCGAGGTGGTCATGTTCAGCCGAAAGTTTGTAGGCGAGAAATCTCAACTACTGCACCGAGGGGTGCACCGGATCTGCTGCTATTTCATCAATGCAACAATTTGATCCAGCGGTTCTCTGACATTGTAGTCCTGGCCTACGAGCGATGTTTTGATCCTGCTGCCTTGTTTGTTTTGTAAGGACTCAAAAGCAACAATGTGGTCGGCGTTTATCCAAATTGAGCCGCCAGATTCCAATCGGGTTAGCTCGATTACATGCATTATTTGCCTCCTGTTATCATTAGGTCAGCCACTATAGGCGGATATGGTACAGGGCCGCTGCTCGAATGGCTTGTTCAGGAGCGTGGCATTGCGCCGCACATTCCGGTTGTCGACAAGTCGGGACGCACGGACGGAACCTTCGAGAGAGCCGACTTCACCTTTGATACCAAGAATGACGCCTACATCTGCCCCGGTGGGAAGGAACTCAAACAAAGCCGTCGTGCCTTCACTACTCCACGAACACCGATTGTGATGGCTGTCAGCAGCCGTCCACAGCATTATGAGCAGACACTTGAAAAGGTCTCTTGACACATAACTAACCGTTCGGTTAAATTCCGTTCGCGATGAGAAATGAAGCCCCAAACAATCGTAACCACATCCTAAAAACAGCTGAAACGCTGTTTGTTGATAAGGGTTTCGATGGCACGAGTGTCGACAGCATCGCCAAGACCGCCGGTGTGAACAAGGCGCTCATCTACTATTATTTCAAGAACAAGGATGACGTTATTCTATCACTGTTCAGCGAAATGGCTTTGGAAATGGGGCGGGAAGCAAATGAAGCTGATGTGCCACGTGACGACGCAGACGCGCTGACGGCGAAAGTCGCGCAAGAGATCGCCTATCTTTCCGATCGCAGGGATACTTTGACACTTCTGATGATGGAGAGTCTCAAGCGGTCCAACGACGGCAGCCTTCTCTTCCAAATTGCCAAGGTTCTGATCCGTCGGGAACTGACCGCCCGCGGCTTTAATGAGGACGGCGCAGACGTGCACTCTATTGCTCAGACAAAAATGGCCATCGTCCATGAGTTCTTTACCGGCATCATTCCGGTGATTGCATTTGTCACGATGCATGAGAAATTTGCGGCATATTTTGACTTTGAACATGATGAACTTGAGCAGCTCTTTTTGGACGCACTTAAGTGCGCGCATTTTGCCTCTCACGTACCAGCAAAACCTTTGACCTGAATTTCTGTATCGGCTGATAGGAGGCCATGTTTATGGGTAAATCTGATAACCGAACGGTTAGTTAATACTCGAAAGGAACCGAGATGACAAACGATGTCCGCAGTCAGAAATCCGACGGCAAGCTTGAAAAAGGTGTCTTTTGGGCAAGTGCTGCATTTTATGCGCTCATCGCCTTTGAGTTCTTCTACATGGCAAGTCCGTTTGCCGCTTACTTCTATGGTGTGTATGGGCCGGGATTGGGGCTTTTGGGAGATAGCCCAACAGGAAGCTGGCTTGTAAGCTTCTTTCTCCCCCACATAGTTGCCCAAACAAGCTCGCCCTTGATCAACTCTCACACCATCTTTGGTGGAACATTCGCCATCATTGGTCTTGGAGGCTTCCTGGTCGGAGCCCGGCAGATTTATGGCAATAAACTTCGCAAGGGACAGGCGGTCGACGGCGGGGTTTATCGCTGGATACGGCATCCGCAATATTTGTCTTTGATGGTCGCAAGTTTCGGGATGCTCCTCATCTGGCCTCGCTTTCTGGTGCTGTTTGGCTTTGTCACTCTCGTCTTTGTTTATGTTTTATTGGCCCGGTCGGAAGAGCGTTTGTGCCTGCGGCAGTATCCCGGCTATGCCGGATTCATGAAGAAGACCGGCATGTTTTTGCCGAGAATAATGGAAACACCGTTTCGCCTATTGCCGAAGCCAATAAGCGCAACCGCACGTACCGCGATATGGATCGGCTTCTATGTCACAACACTTGGTCTGGCCGCACTGGCTGGCCAATCTGTTCAATCCCATGCCATAGACAGTCTCTATGCGGATTACACACACAGGGCAGCGACGATTTCTGTAGGTGCGCTAACAAGTGACGAGATTGCTTCGATACACGAAATCGCCGCACGAAACGAAGCCGTTTCGATAGCGCTGGCGAAAGCAGCTCGGGATCCGAACAGCCGCTTCCTGAACTATGTTTTGCCGACACAAATGTTCATATCGGAAATTCCCATGCACCTGCCGGAAGGGACGATCACTACACACACCTTTCCGGAAGATCACAATCGCGATGAATACAAGATCATATTCACGCTGGCAGAGACCCGGCCAGGCCGCATATCCAATGGACGAGACATCATTGCAGATGCAGTGAACAAAACCCCCGTGGTCGAAGCCTGGATCGATCGGTCGATCGGTAGAGTTTTGGAAACATTCAACCCGCCGGTGCGCGCCTTCTACGACGGCATGCCGGTTCCGGTTTTTTAGGGAAGTCGACAATGAAGCGTTTGTTGCCTCCCGCTCTTTTTATGATCTCGCTTGGCCGGCGGACATCATCGATTTGAACACCGAGTTTCAGGCCGTGTGGAGCCGGATAATGGCAATCCGCGCAAGGTCTGACGAGATCGAGGCGATGGAGCCAATACCGGCTGATTTTGACGATGACAGTTACTGGCCTTGATCCGGTTGTTGAAATTCATTGGGTTATC
>JAAEOH010000033.1 GCA_024244645.1 Hyphomicrobiales bacterium | reverse complement strand
GCCGCCGGACCTGACCTTCAAGAAAACGGCGCTCATCTTCGCTAAGCACCACCGCATCCGCCACACGTCCAACCATCGCATCATCTCCTGAATTCCAATTCAATCAATGATACGAATTACAGTTCCAGGTGACTAGGGCCAGGGACAACAATCAGGATCGGTTGCGCGGCGGCGGACCGGCCCATCCAATTCAAGCCTGACCAGACGACTGATGTAACAAATCGAGGACCTACCGGGCAAACGTCAACACGCTCATCACATCCCCGTCGCCGCTGCGTTAAATGAAGACTACGCAGCAACGGGCATGCTTAGCACCAAGGGGGTCAAAATTGGATGCCGATAGGGGGTCAAACTTCAATGCCGATTGACACCGGAATGCGGCGGATATCGCTTCGAAAGCCCATTTCATCCCACGCCAGGGCTTCAATGGTCGGCGTGGCGATGCCTGTCGATGAGATGGTAACGACCGTATCAATCTGCAGCGGCTCCAGTCCGGCATTGGCGAGCGCAGCCATTGCAGCGCCGATATAGAGCACTCTCGCTCCTTCCAGATTGAGCCGATTGCGCTGCGGCCAGTTCTTCGGCTCCTCAAACCATTCGAAGGAAGCCATGGAAAATCGTCGTTCGACGCCCGATGTTTGAAACGTCTTCTCCATGCGCTCGAATTGAGCGTAGCGTGGTCCGAGAATGCGCCGGGCATTCTCCAGCACCAGATCCTGTGGCAATTCATGGGGAGGCACCGCAGTTGCGATGCCGTTGAGATGGACAGGCATGAGGAATCCGTTCCGTGGTTACCTCAACGTTACGCAGGATGTATCCAAAGTACGCCTCAAAACATTGTGAACCGCGGACACAATTCCGCCCCGCTTGACTCTCACCCGTTGCGCACCATATAAGTAAATGACCAGTCATTTACTTATTGGATAAACCGATGGGCACTGCTGAAACCAAGCCAAAATGGCGCAGACGGGCGGATGAACGCCCGGACGAGGTGCTCGATGCCGCGCTGAAGATGTTTGCCCGCAAGGGTTTTGCCTCCACCAAGGTGGAGGACATCGCCCGTGAGGCCGGCCTGTCGAAGGGCGCCATTTACCGCTACTTTTCCAGCAAGGAAGACATCTTCGAATCCCTCGTGAACCGGGCCATTGCTCCGATCGCGGACAGAACGCTTGAATTGGCGGTATCCTCCCACGAAGATCCCGAAAAACTCCTACGGGCAGTATTTTCTGTCGCGGCCGCCAGACTGTCCGACCCTGAAACGCTGGCCCTGCCGCGCATCGTTCTGCAGGAGGCCGGCCGTTTTCCGGAACTGGCCGAACTCTATCGTCGGCAGGTCATAGACAAGGGCATCGCCGCACTTGAGATGATCGTTCAAAGGGGCGTCGAATCAGGCCATTTCCGCGCCGTAAACCCGCATCTTGCCATCCGCAACGTCATGGGACCGATGCTGGCGCATTTCATCCTCGGGCAGCTTTTCGGCATCGACCGCGAGGCGCCCGTGAGCAACGAAGAGTTCCTGCAAAGTCATCTCGACATACTGATGAACGGCCTTTCAACGACAAAGGAAGGAGCCTGACATGAACACCGTCTACGCCTGGTTCATTGCTGTCGTCGCTTTTTTCGGATTCGGCGCCGACAACAACGCGGACAATATGTATTTCGGCTATGTCGAAGGCGAATATGTCTATGTTTCCGCCAAGCAGAGCGGCATCCTTGAAACGCTGTCCGTCAACCGTGGAGACACGGTGAAGGCAGGGCAGGATCTGTTTGCCCTCGATCAGGATCAGCAACTTGTAGCGCTCGGACAGGCCGAGGCCAATCTGATGATGGCGCGGGCAAAACTCATCGACGAAAGCACCGGCCAACGCCCCGAAGAACTGGCGGTGATCGAAGAGCAGCTGCGCAATGCCGAGGCAAGCTTTGTCCTTGCCAAGGCCGACTACGAGCGCTCGAAGGAACTGTCCACCCATGACTTCGTCTCGCCCAGCCAGCTCGATCAGGCGGCGGCCACGCTCGATCAGGCCGCCGCGACGGTCGGACAGCAACGCGCGCAGCTGAAAGTGGCGCGTCTGCCGGCTAGAAGCGCGCAAATCGATGAAGCGCGGCAGTCGGTCAAGTCTTCGGAGCTTGCCGTCGACAATGCCCGCATTGACCTTGACGACCGGTCATTGTCGGCACCGGCCGAGGGTTATGTGCAACAGACCTATTTTCTGCCCGGCGAATATGTCCAGGCCGGCATGCCGGTTGTGTCTATCCTGCCGCCGGACAAAATAAAGTTCCAGTTCTACATAAGCGAACCGGACCGCGCCGGCATGACGATCGGCATGCCGGTCTTGATCGGCTGCGACAATTGCGGCAAACCGATCAAGGCGCGCATTTCCTACATATCCTCGTCGGCAGAATACACGCCGCCGGTCATCTACAGCCTGGAGGAACGCTCAAAACTGGTCTTCATGGCCGAGGCGCTTGCCGACGAACCGACAAAATTGCTGCCCGGCCAGCCCATCGATGTGAGACTGGCAAAATGACACAGGAAACTGCAACGCCGGTCATCGAGGTCGAGGGCCTGGTCAAGAAATTCGGCGATAAGACGGTCGTCGACCAGTTCGATATCAACGTCCCGAAGGGCGCGATCTACGGCTTCCTGGGCCCCAACGGCAGCGGCAAGACGACCACCATCCGCATGCTGTGCGGCCTGCTGACGCCCGACGCCGGTTCGGGCCGTTGCCTCGGCTACGATATTTTGCGCCAGTCGGACAATATCAAGGAACATGTCGGCTACATGACGCAGAAGTTTTCGCTCTATGAAGATCTGACGATCCGCGAGAATCTCGATTTCATGGCCCGCATGTACCGGGTGCCGGATCGCAAACAGAAGGTCGACAAGGCACTGGAGGAACTCGGCCTGGCTAACCGCTCGCATCAGCAGGCCGGCGAATTGTCCGGCGGCTGGAAACAGCGCCTCGCTCTGGCGGCCTGCCTCCTTCACGGGCCGGATCTTCTTCTGCTCGACGAGCCGACCGCCGGGGTCGACCCCAAGGCACGCCGTGATTTTTGGGACGAAATTCGCCGCCTGTCGGACGCCGGCGTAACCGTACTCGTTTCAACCCACTACATGGATGAGGCCATACAGTGCGACAACATCGCCTATATCGCCTACGGCAAAAAACTTATCGACGGCCCGGCAAGAAAAATCCCGGAAATGGTCGGGCTCAACACCTGGCGGGTCGAAGGCCCGGACCTGGCCAACCTTGCAGCGGATCTCGAAGGCAGCGACGGGATCGAACAGGTCGCCCGCTTCGGCTCGGCCCTCCACATCTCGGGCATGGATGCCAAGAAACTGGACAATGCGGTCAATCCGTTCCGGAAGGACAAACGCTACACCTGGACCAGCAAGCCGGCGGGGCTTGAAGAGGTTTTCATTCACCTCATGAGCGGTTCTACAGACAATTTCGCGGAAAAGAAGGCTGCCTGACATGGCCTTTTCCACCAGCAGATTCCTGGCGATTTTGATGAAGGAATTCATCCAGATGCGCCGCGACCGCATGACCTTTGCGATGATGATCGCAATCCCCATCATGCAGCTGATGCTGTTTGGCTTCGCCATCAATTCCGACCCCCGCCATCTGCCGACGCTCGTCGAGGTCCATGACAGCGGCCCCTTTGTCCGGCGTTTCCTGGCGGCGATGGAGACCTCGACCTATTTCGACATTCGCGGAACCGTCGCCGGCAGCCGCGATGTCGACCGGGTTCTGAAGGCCGGCAACGCCAATTTTGTCGTCACTATTCCGGAAAATTTCGAGCGCGACATCATTCGCGGTGAAAAACCGGTACTTCTTGTGGCCGCCGATGCCTCCGATCCATCCACGTCGGGGTCGGCCACCAGTGCCCTTTCGGTGCTGGCGCAAAACACCATCAACAGCCTCGCGACCGGGCCGCTATCCTATCTCGCCAGCACCCCGGATGCATTTTCCGTTGTCGCCCATGCCCGCTACAATCCGGCTGCCATAACCAGCTACAACATCGTTCCGGGTCTTCTTGCCGTCATCATTTCAATGACCATGGTGATGATCACCGCCATCGCCATCGTGCGCGAGAGTGAACGCGGAACAATGGAGACGCTGCTCGCAACACCGGCCCGGGCGCCCGAAGTAATGCTCGGAAAGATCATCCCTTACGTCTTTATCGGCTATGTGCAGACCTGCGTCTTTTTCATTCTGGCCTTCTGGGTCTTCGCCGTGCCGTTTGCCGGTCCCATCACGCCGTTTATTATCGGGCTCAACATCTTCATCATCGTCAATCTGGCCCTCGGCTTCCTGTTTTCGACGATTGCCGGCAACCAGATGCAGGCCATGCAGATGTCATTTTTCTACATGCTGCCGTCCATTCTTTTGTCCGGCTTCATGTTTCCCTTTGCCGCCATGCCCGGCTGGGCCCAGACCATCGGTCTCGTCATCCCGTCGACCCATTTCATGCGCATTCTCCGCAAGATCATGCTCAAGGGTGCCGATCTGCCGGACATCGTGCCTGACCTGCGGGCCCTGCTGATCATTCTTGCGGCCGTCTCGATCCTCGCCATGCTGCGCTATAAACGCACCCTGGACTGACAGGATTCACCCCTGCACCAGCCGCTGTTCGGCGCGCCGAAAGCTTTCTGCCAGCACCGTTGCGTCACCCAGCGCGTGGGCGAGCGATATCCCGCCCTGCCATTCCACCACGATTTCGCGCGCCTTGGCGAGCGCCACTGAGGGCCGCGATCCGGTGCGCTGCAACTGGCGGCCGATAAAGCCTGTCAAAAGCTCGAATGATTGCGCCGCTCGGGCGGAGGCATCGGGGGCCTCAATACGAAAATCGCGCACCGCCAGGGCAATCGGACAGCCGTGCTCGACCCGGCTGCGGCTCGATTGCGACAGTTTGCGCAGAAGATTGAGGACTCGCCGGCGCGGATCGGCTTCCGCGTGCGATATCTCCTCCAGCATGCCTTGCGTTTCCTGCACGAATATATCGGCGACCCCGGCGGCAATATCCTGTTTGGTTCGGAAATAGTAGTAGACATTGCCCAACGGCACCTCGGCGTCTTTGGCAATGTCCGCAAGGCTCGTGCTGCCATATCCGAAATGCCAGAACCGGCTGGCAGCTGCCGCCAGAAGCTGGCGGCGGCGATTGTCGCCGCGTTTGCTCAATCCCTGGGACCCGTGTCTTTGTCTTCGTCCAGCGGCCGCGCTTCAGACGGCAGCATGATCGGAATACCGTCGCGGATCGGATAGGCAAGATTGGCGGATTTTGAAATCAGCTCATTAGTGTCTTCATCAAGCACCAGCCGCCCCTTCGTCAGCGGGCAGACCAGCAGATCCAGCAGTTTCTTGTCTATGGTGGCAGACGGCCGGATGTCGGACATATCGATCCTCTTGCTCTAGCGCGAATCTACTGCAGCACCGTATCATAATCGTCATTGTCGCGCGCCAGAGCGATCTCGGTGATCGCGACAAGCGTATCGGCGCGGGTCTTGAGGTCAGTTGCTTCGAGCAGCGCCTGTTTTTCGGCCGGGCCATAGGGCGCCATCATCGACATCGTATTGACCAGCGTCGAGTTGCTTGCCTGACTGACGCTTTCCCAGTCCGCTTCAAGCTTGTTGGCGTCGAGATAGGCGCGAAAGCTTGTAAGCAGCGCCTCCCGGTTGACCTTGTCCTCGCCATTATCGGCGGAAAGATCGTTCAGGAAAGGCGCGATGCGCCCCTGCCGGTAGGCCTTTTTCAGCGGCGCCTCTTCAAGCAGCCGGAAGCGGCAGATACCGACCAGCGAGATGATGTAGCGCCCGTCTCCGGTTTCCGAAAGTGACGTGATACGGCCAAGGGTGCCGACAGCACAAAGCGTCGGATGCTCGCTGCTTTCAACTTCGCCGTCGAGGTCGAAGCGCGGCTGGATGATGGCGACGATGCGGTTCGACGCAAGCACATCGTCGATCATTGCAAGATAGCGGGGCTCGAAAATATTGAGCGGCATCTGCCCGCAGGGCAACAGCAAGGCACCGGACAGGGGAAACAGAGCAACGCTCGCCGGAATATCCTTTTCAGTCCGGTAATGTACGTTTCCGACTTGCAATTTCTGTGACCTTAATTATTGCGCGACAGTCTAGAGGATTTGGGGCCGGCGACGCAATTCTCAAGAGCCTGAACGTCATTTGACCGCATGCCCGGGTGCGGCAATTTGCGGCAGCATCGCGGACAGGCGCCGCGCAACGTCGAGAAGCTGCCACTCGCAGCCCGCCTTCCCGACCAGTTGCGCCCCGACCGGAAGACCACGATCGTCCAACCCTAGCGGCATTGTAACAACGGGGTTTCCAGCCAGCGAAACCGGCGTTGCGAAGGCGGTGAGCGCATCGAGATAGGCCATCGGCTCGCCGTCTATTTCGAACGGTTCGGCATAGTCCCGCACCGGCCCGGTGACGGAAGTGGGTTTGCGATGCTCAAAGACCCCGACGCTGCAGACCGGAAGCAACAACGCGTCATAGTGTTGCAGAAAGGCCGAAAGGTCTTTGGCAACCGTTTTTTGCCGGTCGAGTGCCTGGCAATAGGCAGCTTTGCCTCTGCGATATCCTTCATGGACAGGAGTGAGAAACCGCGGCGACCGACGGGCGGCGGCCCGCCCGAATTGCCGCGCCAGCATCCGCTCGACCGGGTTCATCATCGCACCGGTTTCATGCCCCATGATCGTACCGTACGCTGTCCAGCTGTCATCGCAGAACAGCTTTTCGGGCAGGGCATGCGTGACGCGCGCACCGTTGTTGCGAAGTTCGGCGAACGCATCGTCAAAGACACAGCCAACCCGCCGTTCAACCGGCAGCACTTCGGAACCGTTGCTCACTGCAAGCCGCAATTCCGCGCTGCCACTTTCACCGTTCGGCGGCTCCACGCCGCCGCCCATATGTGCCCAGAGCAGCGCCAGGTCATCGACGGTCCGGGCGATCGGTCCGATGCGGGCAAAGTGACGCAGCACCAGACCCTCGCCCTTCAGCATGCCGTCGCCGGGCAGCGCACCGGCGCCCGGCAGCAGGCTGTAGACCCCGCAAAAGGCCGCCGGTATACGCAGCGACCCGGCAAGATCGGCGCCGATGTCGGCAAAACTCATGCCGCTTGCCACCGCCGCGGCACCCCCGCCGCTGCTGCCGCCGGCCGTCCGGGCCTGGTCCCACGGATTTCCGGTCACCCCGACAATGTCGTTGCTGGTCTGAAAATCCATCGCCAGCGGCGGCAGGCTTGTCTTGGCGAATATCCTCGCACCCGCATCGGCCAGTCTTTGCACCACGGTTGCGGTTCTTGCCGGAACAAACGGCCTCTTTTCCTTCAGGCCGAAGGTGCACGGCATGCCCTCGACATGGATCTGATCCTTGACGCTGATCGGCAATCCGGCGAGCGGCGTGTCGATGGAGGAGGTCTCCGTCGTATCGCAAATATGGATGAAGGCGTTGATGCTCGGCTCGTGATTGTGTCGCCGTTTTTCCAGCGATGCCAGAACATCCTGTTGCGTGGTGGTGCCCGCCTTGAGGGCGGCTACAATTGCCGTTGCATTGTCCATGATATGTCTCCAGAAACTGATCCGGAGGCCAACCTGTCATGCTGCGGTCGCCATTTCTGTCCCGATCGTGCTGTTTTAGAGGTTCAGATCACCGGAATATGGATAAGCGCCGTGGGGCGCGATTTGCCGGAAAAATCGGGATCGGGCAGGTAGGCTTCATACGGCCACGCATCCCGCAGGGTAAGATCGGTCGTTGCCGCCCAGGTGCGATAGATGCGGTTCCAGTTCTGATAGAGAAATTTGTAGCTGCCGAAATGTTCGAACACCGCCCAACGCCCGGCTGCAAAGGAGCGCCAGCCCTCGCCCCACGAGGATTCGTATCGCTTGTCCGTCAGGCCGCCGAAATAGCCCGTAACATTGCTGTCGTTGAGCCGGTCCGGCTCGTCCGGGAAGCTGCCGATGACCGCTGTCAGCCGCTGACCGGCCTCGTCGATCAGCCCGTCGCGGATTTCCTGAGAAATCGACGGCCCGCCGTCGAAAAAACTGCCGTCGAGGGTTCCACGAAAGGTTCGAAAGACAAATTCACACCCCGGCTGGCTGCTCAGCGCAGGCTGCGGACCGGACCGATCTGGCGGTGGGGTCAAGAGGAACGGCCGTGTCGGGCTCTGACGGCGTCGCGCTCTTTCCGGATCTTTTCGAAACTGCGACGGCGTGCAGCCGAAGTGACGGCGGAAGGCGCGGGAAAAGGCGCTCGGCGTCTCAAATCCGCAATCGAGCGCAATGGCGATCATTTTGTCATCGGGTGCCTGGCGGATCCGCCTCGCGGCATATTCGAGCCGCCGGCTGCTGACATAGCCGCCGACCGTCTCGCCCATATGGGCCATGAACAGGCGCTGGAAGTGAAACGGCGACAGATGCGCGTGGCGGGCAATGCGCTCGATTGTCAGCTGTTCGGTAAGCGCCTCTTCGACAAACAAAAGGGCACGTTCCAGCCGTGCCCTTGTGTGGTTGATATGGCCGCCGTCTCCGCTCAAGGCGCAGCCGGCTCGGTTACGAGAACATCAGCGAAGAGAGTTTTCGGCGCGCCGCTACCGTTGCCGGATCCGTTGGCCCCCAGGCTTCGAAGAAGGTCAGCAGCTGCTTGCGCGCTCCGTCGTCCTGCCATTCGCGGTCCGCCTTCATGATGTGCAGCAGATGGTCTGCCGCCGCGTCGCGCTGCCCCTTCACATTGAGGATCTTGGCCATGTCGAAGCGCGCCTCGTGATCGTCCGGATTGCCGGCGAGCCGGGCCTCGAGCTGTGCCGCGTCGCCGAGTTCGGCAGCCTCGTCCTCCAGCGCAAAGCGCGCAACGATGCTGGCAACCTCGGGAACCTGTTTCTGCTCGTCGCTCAGGCCTTCGATCAGCTCCTTTGCACGGTCTTCCTGACCGGCGGCAATCATGCATTCGGCCATACCGGCAAGCGCCTTGGCGTTGTCGGGCTGCTCCTGCAGGATCGTACCGAATATCTGCGCCGCCGTGTTGACGTCGCCGGCTTCAAGCGCAGTGCGCCCCTCGGCGAGGATCGCATCGATGTCCGGTGCGCCGCCATTTTCCTTCACCAGCTTGTCGATGAACTGCTTGATCTGGCTTTCCGGCACCGCGCCCTGGAATGCGTCGACCGGCTTGCCACCGGAAAATGCAACCACCGCCGGGATCGACTGAATGCCCATCTGACCCGGAATAGCCGGGTGATCGTCGATATTCAGCTTGACCAGCTTGACCTGTCCGCGCTGTTCCGTGACCGCTTTTTCGATGATCGGACCGAGCTGCTTGCACGGACCGCACCAGGGTGCCCAGAAATCGACCAGCACCGGCTGGTTCTGCGATTCGGCCAGAACGTCGTTGGTGAAATCGGCCGTCGTCGTATCCTTGATCAGCGGTCCGCCCGACGGGGTACCGGCCCCGCCTGGCGTGGCGGCTGGCTGGCCATCGCCGAACGACACGGTGCCGCCCATCTGATTGCCATAGGAACCGCCATAGGGGTTGTCACCATCCTGCATCGGGTTTCTCCGGTTGTCTGTGCGGCTCTCTCCGCCGCCTGATATGTTGCGCTGTCTGCAAAATCGGTGACATCGCAGACAATTTCAAGGTCTGAACGGGATCTGCTCCAGAGCGTGTCTTGTTTATAGGGGATCATTTGATGGCGGACAAACAAGGCACGCGCTAGGACAGCGCCACTATCAGCGGCTTATGGCCGGTGGATTCAAGAAAGCAGATGAGATCGTCGCGGCCGATCGATGTGGTGGCATCGTTTCTCAAGGGATGGGCATTGATCGTATCGTGTTTCATCAGCGCTTCGTCGAGCACCATCTGAACCCGGTTCTGCGTGTCGTTGATGACCCCGAAGGCTGTCACCGCGCCGGGAATGACGCCGAGAAATTCCATCAGCCTGTCCGGCTTGCCGAAGGAGACTCGGCCGCGCGCGCCGATCAGCCTGTGGATGCCCTTCAGGTCGATCTCGGCATCTTCTTCCACCGTCACCAGGAAGAAATTATCCTTCTTGTCCTTGAGGAAGAGGTTCTTGGTGTGGCCGCCGGGGATCACGTCGCGCAGCGACTGCGATTGCGAAACGGTGAACACCGCCGGATGGCTTTTTGTAGTGTGGGCAATGCCCAGCGCATCGAGGCTTTGATAAAGATCCTCGGCGCCTTTGGGCTGTGCGGCAATTGTCTCTGCGCTCATCTCGTGACCATGTCGTTTTGCAAAACTGCACCGCCATCGCGGTGCCATGTGATAGGCGCAGCGCCAAAAAATCGCAATCGAAATCGGGGCCGCCGTTTCGATTCATTTTCCTGTTGCATTTGTCGCCCGCTTGCGCCATACAGCGCCGGACGCAGGGCCTTGCCCCGCCAATTACCCCCGCCGGGGATCGACCAGAAAACCGGCACAGCCGAGCGGGCGTAGCTCAGGGGTAGAGCACAACCTTGCCAAGGTTGGGGTCGTGAGTTCGAATCTCATCGCCCGCTCCAG
>JAAEOH010000032.1 GCA_024244645.1 Hyphomicrobiales bacterium | reverse complement strand
CCTTGCATGTGGGCAATCTGCCCACATCTTGATAGGTGGGGAATTTCCCCACCTCTGTCACGAGCATGCGCAAATTTGCGCAACCTCTCAATTTGCGAGGTTCGGAGATTCCGAACAGGTCATGTCGCAACCATGTCGCATAGAGCTGCCGTGTGCGCCATTTTGTACGTAGAACAATCTATGTCATTAAAAACATAGCAACATCAATAACATATGGCGGAGGAGGTGGGATTCGAACCCACGAGACGGTCTCCCGCCTGCCGGTTTTCAAGACCGGTGCCTTCAACCGCTCGGCCACTCCTCCGGACGCGCTTTATTGCGATAAGTTCTTCTGTTTTGCAAGATGCCCGCACACAAATATTTAGGCGTCCCCAACGGCAATGACGTCCCTTCAACGACCGATGCTTAGCCGGCACCGTGTAAGTTCACACAGCATTAACCACAACCAAATCATTTTAAGCAAATTGCTTTGAATTTCGGGCGGGCGCCCGCGTTATTGACAACTTCCCAACCGCTTCAGGTCAAAATGCTTTCTTTAACAGTAAGGCATTGGGAATTAGCCTCAATTGTTGTATGTAGGTGTAATAGTTCTGCGTTCAGCGAAATCGGAATGAAACCATAAATGCAAAACGGTTTTGCCAATACCAGATCAGAAGCATGGCGCAACTGTGTTTCAGGCGACTTTGCGCGCAATGTTTTTTGCGCCAGCCTGCTTGTCGCCATCGGGATTGCGGTCACGGCCTGCGGAAGTTCGGTTGATCGCGCCGACATAAATACCAGCACCAAATTCAAAACCAAGGACTATGGTGTAAAGTCCAGCAAACGCGTGACCGTTGCCAAGAAGGTCAAAAAGGGAGGCGGCAGCTACAAGGTCGGGCAAGCTTATAAAGTCAAAGGGCGCTGGTTCTATCCCAAGGAAGAAAAAGACTACGACAAGAAGGGAATGGCGTCCTGGTACGGCCCCAACTTCCACGGCCGCCTGACAGCCAATGGCGAAATCTACGACCAGTACCATCTGTCAGCCGCACACCCGACATTTCCGTTGCCCAGCTACGCACGCGTGACCAACCTGAAGAACGGTCACTCGGTGGTGGTTCGGGTCAATGACCGTGGACCGTTCGAAAAGAACCGCATCATCGACGTATCCAGCCAGACTGCAGACCTTCTCGATATGAAGCGCGATGGTCTGGCCAATGTCCGTGTTGAGTATGTCGGCAGGGCGCGCATGGATGGCAAGGATATGCGATACCTGATGGCGTCCTTTGAAAGAGACGGAAGACGTGCCCCGGCACCCGCCATCGACGATGGCAAATCCAATTCCGGCGTCATGCTCGCAATGAATGGGCCCAAACGGGCAATTGCATCCGTATTCGGTGTCGGCGAGGCAAACGCTGTTTCAAAAAATGCGCCTGACAAACCATCTGTCGTTGCACTGGCACCATCAGGTGCCGATGTCACGGTGGTGAAAGGCGGACGGTTGCCTGTGGTCGGAGAAATCACGCTGCCGGAGTTTGGTCCGATACCGCGTGCGCGCCCGTCATTGATGCCTGCAATTGCAGAAGGCACACCAGCGTCATCGCCGGCGCTTTCGTCCTACGCCCAGATGCGTGTGGAACAGCAGGCGGATACACCTTTCGGTGAAATATTGTCTGAGGGCAACCGTTTGACGGGTTCAATGATCACGGCTTCGTGGAAACGTCGAAACCTTTGATCCCGATCGGCCCCGTGTCGATTGATAGTGCGTCGTGCTGTTGCTAAAATTTCAGTCGTTGAGTCGCGTAAACAGGAAACCGGATTCATGCTGGACTGGATGGGAAAAACCGTCTTCAAGATAGCCCTTGTGGCGATCCTCATTGTTCCAATCAGCGCATTTGCAGAAGATTTTAAGACCAAGGCAAAGCAGGCTTATCTGATTGAAGCCGAAACCGGAACGGTTCTGTTTTCCAAAAACGAAGACCAGCTGATCCCTCCGGCATCGCTGGCAAAACTTATGACCATGGAACTGGTTTTCGATGCTTTGAAAAACGGCCAGCTGTCGCTCGAAAATGAGTTCGAAGTCTCTGAAAATGCCTGGCGAACCGGCGGCGCTGTTTCCGGTACGTCCACCATGTTTGCCGAAATCCATTCATCCATTCCGCTTGCCGATCTGATACGGGGCGTTATCGTCCAGTCGGGCAATGACGCATGCATCATCATTGCCGAGGGCATGGCTGGATCGGAAGCAAATTTTGCTGCGAGAATGACCCAGCGCGCACGCGAACTGGGCTTTGAAAAATCAGTCTTTGCAAATTCAACCGGGCTTCCTGATCCGAAGGCCGGCGTGACCATGCGGGAACTGGCGTTGCTCGCCCGTCATATTCAACAAACTTATCCTGACTATTACCCGATTTATTCGGAGGAAGCGTTCGAATGGAACGGCATCTATCAACGCAACCGCAATCCGCTTCTTCGCTCGAAGATCGGAGTGGATGGCCTTAAGACGGGGTTCACCGAAGAATCGGGATACGCAATCGTCAGTTCCATTCAGCGCGATGGCCGCAGGCTGTTTCTGGCAATGAGCGGCATGAGCAGCGTCAAGGAGCGCGCTGAAGAAGCGCGAAGGATGCTGGAGTGGGGATTGCGCGCCTTTGAAAAGAAACAACTCTTCGCGGAAGGCGAGATTATTGGCAATGCCGGTGTCTATGGTGGAGAGCAGTCGAAAATCCCGCTGATGGCAGATGGTCCCATCAACATCATGGTGCCGATCTCCAATCCCGACAGGCTCAAGGCCCGTATTGTCTACGATTGGCCGCTGACCGCTCCGGTCGAGGAAGGGCGCCCCGTCGGAAAACTGAAAGTCTGGATTGGCAAGAACCTGACCCAGCAAACACCGCTTTATGCCGCCGCGTCCGTAGAGGAGGGACCACTGCACAAAAGAGCCTTCGACGCGCTCTTGGAACTCGGGCAGTTTTGGAACTGAAATAGCCCTCCCGTATGCAAATCGGTTGCAGATTGACGATGCATGGCTGCGCGCAAGTAATCACCGACTAAATCAGCATGCTTATCGGTTTGTCTGGACGATTGGCAAAAAGCCACTTAAAACCGAGCCGGACAAACGAGGATCATGCTTTTTTGAAGGGACGTTTCATCACATTTGAGGGCGGTGAGGGCGCTGGTAAGTCAACGCAGATCCAGTACCTTGCAGAAGCCCTGCGGACCCACGGATATGATGTGGTGATGACACGGGAACCAGGTGGTTCACCCGGCGCTGAAGCTGTGCGCCATGTTCTCCTGTCAGGCGCAGCGGAGGAATTCGGCGTGCGTATGGAGGCGATCCTGTTTGCCGCCGCCCGCAGCGATCATGTCGAGGAACTCATCCGCCCGGCGATCGAGGCAGGAAAGGTAGTCCTTTGTGACCGGTTTATGGATTCTTCGCGCGTCTACCAGGGTGTAACCGGCAACCTGGAACCGGAATTTGTCACTGCCCTCGAGCGGGTAGCCGTCAACGGCATGGTTCCGGATTTGACCATAATACTCGACCTGCCGGCTGAAGTCGGGCTTGCCCGCGCCAAGGCCCGGTCGGGCGAAAAGGCCGCCAATCCCGACCGCTACGAAAAGGAAGACCCTACGATTCATGAAAAAAGGCGCGAGGCATTTCTGGAACTGGCGGCCAGGGAACCGGATCGATGCAAAGTTGTGAACGGCAACCAGCCCGCGGATGCCATCGCCCAGGCGATTGAAAAACTGGTCAATCCTGTGCTTGCGGAAGCACAATCGATGGGTTCGGATCACGCCGGGACGCAGCAGTCATGAGCCTGGACGCCGGCGTTTTGGACGGCGCGATACCGCCGGCGGAAAACACGCGATTGTTCGGCCATGAAGACGCTGTCGATTTCCTCGCCAAGACCTATCAAAGCGGCCACCTGCATCACGCCCTCTTGCTCGAGGGGCCGGAGGGCATCGGCAAGGCAACACTTGCCTATCGCTTTTCCAATCATATGCTCACCCATTCAGAGCCCCATTCAGCACCTTTGGCCGTTTCGGATCCTGATTTGAACGAACCGATCCTGCGCCAGCTGGCGGGCGGTGCCTCACACAATCTTTTGCATCTGGCGCGACCGATGGATGCAAAAACCGGGCGCGTAAAATCGGCCATAACGGTCGATGAGGTCAGGCGGGCAGGGCACTTTCTCTCGCAGACATCCGGCACCGGCAACTGGCGCATAGTCATGATTGACCCGGCCGACGATATGAACCGGTCGGCGGCCAATGCGATCCTGAAAATTCTGGAAGAGCCGCCAAAGAAAACGGTGTTTTTTGTTTTGTCGCATGCACCGGGCAAATTGCTGCCGACAATACGCTCGCGTTGCATGCCGCTGCGCCTTTCACCGCTGAACGCCGGGATGATGCAAAAGGGTCTCGATCATCTGGGTCTTTCTGCGCGGCAGGATCCAGCTGTACTTGAGGCAGTCATCAGACATGCTGAAGGCAGTCTTGCCAACGCCATCCTGTTGCTGCGTTATGGCGGGCTCGAAATTGCCCAGACCTTTGAAGAGATCCTGATGGAGGGGCATGCCGGCTCGCGAAAGGCGGTCCACGCCTTGGCCGACACGCTGACAGCCCGCGACCGGGAAATGGCTTACCGTTTTTTTGCTGATTACACGCTGGAGCGCGTCACCGGCATGGCTCGCGAGGCAGCAAATTCCGGTAATCTGCTGTTGGCCGAGCACTGGGCTTCAATGGCGGGGGAACTGCAGCAGGATCTGGCAACAGCGAGTAGCTATAATCTCGACCGCAAACAAACAGTTATCTCCATCTTTTCTTCGCTATTTCGAATGCCACCGGCATAGCCACCGCGATTGTTTTGCCGTATGACGGCACCAAACTGGGGTATTTCGATATATCCCGTACCAACATCACCCGGATAAGTGACGACGGATAATGAGCGACAAGAACCGCTTTTACATTACAACTGCCATTTCATACCCGAATGGTATCCCGCATATCGGTCACGCCTATGAGCTGATCGCGACCGACGCGCTTGCGCGGTTTCAACGCCATGACGGCAAGGATGTGTATTTCCTGACCGGTACCGACGAGCACGGACAAAAAATGCTGCAGACTGCGCGCAATGAAGGCCTTACCGCCCGCGAGCTTGCCGATCGGAATACCGCTGAATTCCAGCGCATGGCGCAAGTGCTCAACGCATCGAATAACGATTTCATCCGCACATCGGAAGACCGCCACCACAGGTCGAGCCAGGCGATCTGGCAAAAGATGGTTGAGGCGGGAGACATCTACAAGGACAGCTACGCCGGCTGGTATTCGGTTCGCGATGAAGCCTACTACCAGGAGAGCGAAACTGAGGTGGACGATGATGGTGTGCGTCGCGGACCTGCGCCAAACCGTACCCCCGTCGAGTGGGTCGAAGAGGAAAGTTACTTTTTCCGCCTGTCGGCCTATCAGGATCGTCTTCTCGAGCACTACACAAAATTCCCGGATTTCATGGGTCCGGACTCATGCAAGAACGAAGTCATATCCTTCGTGAAATCGGGACTTAAGGATCTTTCGATGTCCCGCACGACGTTCGACTGGGGCATCAAGGTTCCGGACGACCCCGACCATGTCATGTATGTGTGGGTCGATGCTTTGACCAACTACATCACGGCACTGGGCTTTCCGGATACCGACAATCCGCTCTGGGACTACTGGCCTGCCAATGTCCACATCATCGGCAAGGACATCATCCGCTTTCACTCGGTCTACTGGCCGGCCTTTCTGATGTCCGCCGGCGTGGAGCTGCCGCGGCGCGTTTACGCGCATGGCTTTCTTTTCAACCGCGGTGAAAAAATGTCGAAGTCGGTCGGCAATGTTGTCGATCCGTTCACCATGGTCGATCACTACGGTCTCGATCAGGTGCGCTATTTCTTCCTGCGCGAGGTGCCGTTCGGACAGGACGGCAACTACAGCCATGAGGCGATCGTCAGCCGCATCAACTCCGATCTTGCTAATGATCTGGGAAATCTTGCCCAGCGTTCGCTGTCCATGATCGCCAAGAACTGCGATGGCCAGGTCCCACAGCCGGGTGCGTTTCTCGAACCGGACATTGCCATGCTCGCGGCAACCGACGATTTGCTGACCAAGACCCGTGAAGCGATGAACAAGCAGGCCATACACAATGCCTTGGCCGCTGTCTTTGCCGTTGTTTCCGAGGCAAACCGCTATTTTGCCGGGCAGGAGCCTTGGGCCCTGAAAAAGACCGATCCGGAACGCATGTGCACTGTCCTGTACGTCACAGCCGAGGTCATCAGACAGGCCACCATTTTGTGTCAGCCCTTCATTCCGGACTCGGCCGGTAAACTGCTGGACATTCTTGCGGTTGGCCCGGACGCGCGTGATTTTGATCGGCTTGGTGAGGCCGGCCGCCTGGAAAGCGGCACGGCGATTGCAAAGCCTCAGCCTGTGTTTCCGCGTTACGTCGAAGCAGAAGAATAGGCGCATCCAATGCTCGTCGACAGTCACTGCCATCTCGATTTTCCGGATTTCGATGCCGAACGGGATGCCATCATCAAACGCGCAACCGATGCCGGCGTTGGCCGCATGGTCACAATCTGCACCCGCGTGGCCAAGTTCGAGCAGATCCTGGCAATCGCCGAAAAATATGAGCCGGTTTACTGTTCCGTCGGCACCCATCCGCACAACGCCGATGAGGAACTCGACATAACGCCGGACGATCTGGTGGGACGTACGGACCATCCGAAGGTGGTTGCCATTGGCGAAGCCGGGCTTGATTATTTCTACGATAATGCGCCAAGGGATGCGCAGGCGAGGGGACTTCGAAACCATATTGCCGCTGCCAGGACAACCGGTTTGCCACTCGTCATCCATTCACGCGACGCAGACGAAGATATGGCGGCCATATTGAGCGAAGAGACCGCCAGTGGCGCATTCCCATTTGTGCTGCATTGCTTTTCGTCAGGCAATGCCCTGGCACAAACAGGCATTGATCTCGGCGGTTATGTATCGTTTTCCGGCATCCTGACATTCAAGAGATCCGAGGAACTGCGTGACATCGCCCGGCATTTGCCGCCAGACCGCCTGCTCGTCGAGACCGATGCGCCGTATTTGGCGCCGATGCCATTCCGTGGAAAGCGCAACGAGCCCTCATATGTCGTGCACAATGCCGAGGTGCTGGCCGATACGATTGGCTTGCCCGTTGACGATCTCTGGCAGCAGACGACCGAGAATTTCTTCCGGCTGTTTTCCAAGGTTTCCAAACCGGAAAGCGCCGCATGATCGTCACACAGCGCATCACCATTCTTGGCTGCGGCTCCTCGCCAGGCGTGCCGCGCATTACCGGTTATTGGGGCGCATGCGACCCCAACAATCCGAAAAACCAACGCCTGCGGGCAGCTCTCCTGATTGAACAATTTGATGCACTGGGAAACTGCACGACGGTTGCCATCGATACCAGTCCCGATTTTCGCGCCCAGATGCTGGCTGCCGGCACCCGTCGCCTCGATGCGGTTATTTTCACTCATCCCCATGCAGACCATCTTCATGGCATCGACGATATCCGTGGCTATGTCACTGAGCAGCGCAAGCGCATTCCGATCTACGCCAACGCGCTGACGATGGACCGCCTGCGCGAAGGTTTCGATTATTGTTTCGAGACACCACCGGGCGGCAATTATCCGCCCATCGTGGAAGCGCATCTCATCGACAACCACGAAGATCCACTCGTCATCGGTGGGGAAGGGGCCCCAATCACCCTCTTCCCGATTGAACAGCTGCACGGTGATATAATTTCACTGGGTTTCCGGGTCGGCAATATCGCCTATTGCAGCGATGTCAGCGGGTTTCCCGATGCAACGGTTCCAAAGCTGCAAAACCTGGATGTCCTGATCATCGATGCTTTGCAATACAGACCGCATCCCAGCCATTTTTCGCTCAGTGAGGCGCTGGAATGGGCTGAACGGTTAACGCCGAAAAAGACAGTGCTGACCCATATGCACATACCGCTCGATTACGAGACGGTCGCCGCCGAGACACCGGACAATGTTGAACCGGCATACGATATGATGATCTTCGAACAGCAAATGGAGCTGCCGGATGAGCGCGCCGACTGATCAGTCACCAAAACGCTCGAGCATGGATCGCGTACGTGACGCCGCCGGCGAACTCGGCCACGACATCGAGATCGTTAAAATGGATCAGTCGACACGTACGGCGCAGGAAGCCGCGGATGCATGCGAATGCGTGGTCGGTCAGATCATCAAATCCCTTGTGTTCGAAGATGCCGCAGATCAGTCGCTGGTGCTGATCCTTGTTTCCGGCAGCAACAACGCCGATCTCCAACTGTTCCAGCAGGCGCACGGTTTGACGCTGCAACGGTGTGATACGCGCAAGGTCCGAAATGTCACGGGTTTTGCCATTGGCGGTGTGGCGCCGATCGGCCACCTCAATCCGATCAGGACGTTCATGGATGAAGATCTGCTGGCGTACGACGTCGTCTGGGCTGCCGCTGGAAGGCCTGACAGCGTCTTCAGTGTTGATCCTGTGGCACTGGCAAAAGCTACGGGCGCACACACGGCGCGTGTCTCAAATCAGCGATAAAACACAGCGGAGCTCATCGGCACATGCACTGGAAATTCTGGCTCCCGTTTTTACTGATCCCGGTCATCTATCTGGCCATAGCGTTTTCAATGACGCTGATCACGCCACAGGTCGGCGGCGCCGGCAGTTTAAATTTCGAACGCCTGAATTTCAGCGACAACAACATTGCCCGGGCGCCGACACTTCAAACATTCAATGCGCGTGACGGGCAGGCGATCTCCTACGCCCATTATCCAGCTGACGCCAACCGCAAAGTTATTCTGCTGCACGGCTCAGGCTACCATGGCGCCTATCTGACGCCGCTCGCATTGAAACTCGCCGACGCCGGTACGGCTGATGTTTACGTTCCCAATGTTCGTGGCCATCTCGGCTCCGGCGATACACGCGGCGATATTAACTATATCGGACAGCTCGAGGATGATCTCGTCGATCTCATCGCTCTGATCCGCGAGAGCGATCCTGACGCTAATATTATTATCGGCGGACATTCCTCCGGCGGCGCGCTCGCCATGCGGTTTGCCGCTGGCGACAACGGCGCTCTCATAGAAGGTTATTTCGGCCTGGCGCCGTTCCTGGGACCGGACGCACCGGTGATGCCGGAAACGGACTCTGGCTGGGCGCATATCTCGCTGCCGCGCATCATCGGACTGTCGATGCTCAACAATGTCGGCATACATTGGCTCGACGGCCGCGAAACAATTCGCTTCAACATGCCGGACGCGTATCGCGACGGCACAGAGACGCTGGCTTACTCATGGCGGCTGATGACCAACTTTGCGCTGCACCGGGATTACGAACCTGACATAGCCGGTTTGCCTGATGCATCGCTGATCATCGTCGGGCGCAATGACGAGGCACTGAACGCCGAAGCATTTCCCAATCTATTCAAAGATATGGGCACAGACGTTAAGCTGATTGATGGGCTCGATCATTTTGGCATTGTGCTTGATGAGAGAGCCATGGACGCGCTCAATACGTGGCTGTCAGCTCAATAGGAATGGGTCATGGCCTTGTAAACAAGCCTCCGCAAAGCCACAGCACACATATCCATTAGAGCGTATCTGGTTTATACGGAATCATTTGACCGAGGCGATTTTGACTGCTGACAAGGCGGCTTGCACGCCGTGGTGCCATCCACCACAAGGGCGAGCCAACACAGTCAGCGGGCAAACTCGTCCGGCCCGATTGCCGCAGCATATCAACAGCATAGTCCTATCAGGGGT
>JAAEOH010000031.1 GCA_024244645.1 Hyphomicrobiales bacterium | reverse complement strand
CTTGTTCGCTATTGCTGCTGCAAGAAAACAGAACGTGTTACAGGCGGACTTCCCCAACGCGTACTTGAATGCAGACCTGGAGGAGGAAGCTTACGTTATCCAACCAAAAGGGTTAGAAGCGCCGGAGCACAACGATCACGTGTGCTTGTTAAAGAAGGCGCTCTACGGAAGCCCCGTGAGCGGAAGGAAGTGGCATAATAAGTTAGTGGAAGCCATCAACTCATTGGGTTACACCAGGTCTTCCATAGACCATTGTCTATTCTACAGGAATCTGCAAGGGAGGAGCGAACTACTCGCCATCTATGTGGACGACCTGCTAGTGACCAGCAGCGAGGGAGTTAAGTTCGCAGAAAGGCAACTGGATGAGCTAGGAAACGTGTTCGTTATAAAGAAGCTGGGGATGGCGAAACACATGCTAGGGTTGGGAGTGCATCAAGAGGCAGGGCGCATCGTGCTGGAGCAGCGGGCTTACCTGGAGGGTATCCTAAGGGAAGCGGACTTCCTGGACACGAAGCCCAGAAGCACTCCCTGGGACTCCCACCACCTTGAGGATACAATGAGGCTAGAAGCGACTCACGCTGCAATATACAGAAGGATACTGGGGCAGGTGATGTACCTTTCTACTATGACAAGACCCGACATATCCTTCACCGTGGGACGACTGGCTTCTGGAGCGAGTTTCCCCACCCGAGGATTATGGGAAAGGATGAAGCGTCTTCTCCGATACCTGAGAGGCACCATGAACGCAAGCCTGCGGTACGAGCATCATAATGTCGCACCGAGATTAGATGCATACGTAGATTCAGCTTTCGCAGTGGACCAGAAACGGGGAAGGAGCATAACGGGGTACGCAGTATACCTAGCCGGCGGCCCAATACATTGGAGGAGCCACTTGCAAAGTACAGTAGCGGACTCGCCGAATGCAGCAGAGTACGTTGGGCTATACGAGGTCGCTGTAGCCGGGGCAGGTATTAGAAATCTCTTGACGGAAATAGGAGTAAAACTTGACCCAATCACTGTGCATGAGGACAACGACGGGGCCAGGAGGCTAGCCACGGACGGGATGGGGCAAAAGAAGGCGAGGCACCTGTCCATCAAGTATCACTTCGTCCAAGATCTATGCAGGAAAGGAGAAATCACTGTGCACCGTCTACCTTCGGGAGATCAACCAGTCGATGTCCTCACCAAGGGAACGCACACGGCCAAAACACACAGACATTTGGTCAAGAAGCTCGGATTGGTCAATTATCCCTTGCAGGATAGTTGAGGGGGTGGTGTTACAAGTGGGGCAAACTATAAGGGTGGATTGAAGCCTTGGAGTCAGTTCGGAAGGGCTATGATCCAACGTAAGGTATGTGTCAAGCAACATCAGGATATATATGTGACGTTGCATGATCGTACACCGATTAAGGTGTACTTATATGTGTAGTGAATATACACCGGCTACGGTGTACATATATATGTAG
>JAAEOH010000030.1 GCA_024244645.1 Hyphomicrobiales bacterium | reverse complement strand
GGAGCGAAGATGAGACATGTGTGGATGCCCCCGGTGAAGCAAGCCGTTTTTGGTATAGTTGGGGAACCTGCGATCAGGTGCAGTCATGTGTCCGGCCTCGAAGGTGCGGCCATTCACATGCCGCGGGCCTGTATGGGGATGCGCGGATCAAGTCCAAATCAGAAATGCGAGCTTTAAGCCCTCTGTCTCATACTGGTTGATTTGATCCCGTCTTGATGACCGTTGTTCCTTACTATTCCTCCGACCTGCTCACATCTTCGAGGCTATCGGGCGGACGGCTGCTTACCTAAGCAGCAACCCGTACCGGAACTTGATAATTCTGCTTCTTTGTCATCATAGCCCAGACCGTTCTGGCCATTTTGTTGGCCAAGGCCATTGCCACGAGCATGCGCGGTTTGCCTACCATCATGCGAGCCAGCCAAGAACCTTTGGGAGGGCCGTTTCGTACAGCCCAACGGATCACGCTCATGGCGCCGATGATTAGCAGCCGACGGATGTCACGCTGACCCATTTTCGATGTTTTGCCCAGTATCTGTTTACCGCCGGTAGACTTCTGGCGAGGGACAAGCCCGGCCCAAGCCGCAAAGCCCCGGCCACTCTTGAAGCTCTCCATTGGGGGCGCGAAGGCTTGAATGGCCATAGCACTGATGGGACCAATGCCTGGTATCGTCATCAGTCGGGCGATGTCCTTGTCGCCCTTGGCGCGCGACCGGATCTCTTGGTTGAGAGATTTGATCTTGCTGTTGTAATCGGCGATCTGATCAAGATAGATCCGACCCAGTTCCCGGACTGGGTCCGGCAGGCTGGACGCCGGGTCTTCGATTTCCTGAGCCAATCGCTGGACGTGGATCATGCCTTGGGCGGTCACGACCCCGTACTCGGCCAGGTGCCCACGCAGTGCATTCACCAGCTGTGTGCGTTGTCCCACCAAAAGGTCCCGCGTACGAAACATCATACCCTGCGCCTGTTGGGTTTCGGTCTTCACGGCCACAAACCGCATGGTCGGACGCGATGCCGCCTCAGCAATTGCCTCTGCATCAGCCGCATCGTTTTTCTGCCTTTTAACGAAAGGCTTCACATAGATCGGGGGTATAAGCTTGATTTCATGGCCGAGCTTTTCGATTTCTCGACCCCAGAAATGCGCGCTCGCACAAGCCTCCATTGCGACAATGCATTTCGGTTGCCGTCCCAGAAATTCAAGAAGCTTCACTCGTGATAGCTTCCGCCGGAAAATCACCGATCCGTCTACTCCAGCGCCATGCAGTTGGAATACCCGTTTGGCCAAATCGATCCCAATAATGCTAACGTCTACCATAGATGCCTTCTCCTCTTTTAGTGGTTTTGGTCACCACATATTTGGCACATTGCGATGCCGTAGGGAGGGGGCATCCACCCCATCAGAAATCCGGGTCCCCGAAAGAGACGTCTGAGCGGGTCGTCAAGGACATCCGTCGGGCAACACGCAAGCGTTATTCGGCTGAGGAGAAGATCCGCATTGTGCT
>JAAEOH010000029.1 GCA_024244645.1 Hyphomicrobiales bacterium | reverse complement strand
TCAAGACGGCGGGCCACAAATCGAAGACGTTCCTCCATGACACATACCTCTTTCCACGGCATCAACACCTCCGGTCAAAAAACCAAAAGTGTTACCTATGTGTCCGGTACAAAACGTCACCTATGTCTCGGGTCGCTCACCCAAAGTCACACCAGCCGGCAATATCATATCGTGTCGCGCAAAAAAGCGCCGCCTGCGGATTTGCCACAAGCAGCGCTTGAATAGCGGATAGAGGCACGCCGATTGAGTGCGTGTTCTGGTTTACACACGGCCTTTCCAAACACGCGCCGCGTTGGGATGCGCAACATATCTGGCCGCATGTGCTTCATGCGGATGGATGACATCTGAGACGATCATCCTGACCGGAACAAAATGATGCGTTTCTGCCTTTGGGTGTTTCTTGGTATAGATCATGGTTTCGTCCTCTCGACACTTAGCGATGTCCTGGCCACGTTGGGTATGACATCGATTCCCTTGCTTTCTGCACTGACAAGAATGCAGCCAAAGTGTTTCAATGCGAATTCACCAAAGGCAAACCGTGTTTCAAATGTTGCAATGTGTTGGCAGCCCTTGCGATCGAGCGAACCCGACGCGATGCCTATGTGGCCGCCGCCCTGACCAGACCAAGGCGTTCGCGTTGCTGATAGCGCCAGTTCAAGAGCAACGCGGCAACTGAAAGGCCGAGTGCCAGCCCCCACCAAACGCCAACCGCGCCGAATCCCGCAACAAACGCAAATATGTAGGCCGTTGTCATACCGATCGCCCAGTAACTGACGATGGCATAGACCATCGGCATTTTCGTATCCTTCAGGCCACGCAGCAGACCCGCGCCCATCGCCTGCAGCCCGTCCACAAGTTGAAACGCCGCCGCCACGGCCAGAAGCGGAACCGCATGGCGCAGCACATCGCCTGCATCAGGATTGTGTTCATCCAGATACCAGCCGATCAACACGTCTGGAAATGTCCAGAATATGCCGGCAAGCAGGAGCGTAACGACAACGGACAGCGCAATTGCAATCGACCCCGCACGGCTGAGTCCTACCAGATCGCCACGGCCGTAGGCGTTTCCCACCCGTACCGTTGCCGCACTCGACAAACCGAGCGGAAACATGAAAGCAATGCCCGCCAGCTGCAGCGCAATGCCGTGTGCAGCCAATTCAATCGTGCCGATCCAGCCGATCATGACGGAAGCACCGGCAAACAATCCCACCTCGGCCAAAATCATCGCACTGATGGGCCAGCCAAGTTTGAGCACATCGAAAAAAGCCTGCCAGTCCGGCCTCCAGAAGCGCACCATCAGTTTATAGCGGCGCAACTCCTGTTTCATGACGCAATAGGCAAGCAACAGCGCACAGGTCAGCAAATTCGTTCCCAGCGAAGCGACAGCCGCACCGACCACACCCAGGCGCGGAGCACCAAAATTGCCGAATATGAATGCATAGTTCAAAAATGCATTCAAAAGCGTCCCGGCGAGCGTTGCCCACAAGACGATCTGCGCGCGCTCCAGCGCACTCAAATACGATCGGAATGCCATCATCAGCAGGCTCGGGACCATCGCCCATTGGGCAACCCGCATGTAATCGCCTGCAAGGGCCGCGGTCTGCTCCGTCTGACCGAGCGCCAGAAGGATCGATTCCGTCATCCACAGCGGGACCATGATGATGGCGCTGTAGACCAAAATGACCCACATGCCCATGCGCACGGAGCGGCGCACACCGCGCACATCGTCGCGACCGTGCGCCTGTGCGGCCACCGGCATGACCGCCAGTGCAAATCCTGAGCCGAAGATGAAAAACAGGAAAAAGGTTTGCGTTGCCAGAACCGTTGCTGCGAGTTCAGTCGCGCCAAGCCAACCAACCATCACAGTGTCCGTGACGTTGATCGCCATCTGGGCAAGCTGGGCGCCGATCAGCGGCACGCCCAAAGACAGGGTCGCCCTGGTATGCCCGGCCCACGAAAGAACGGATTGTGTGCCCTTCCCGGATGGGTCGCGCATGGTGTCCATATGTCACCGGTTTGCCGATTGTTTGAAATTCAGACCAACATGCATAATGCAAAGTCAATGCACGGGCAATCGCACGGACGGGCCATGGCCAATATTCGATTTTTTTCAGCACAAATGAGGTCGCTTTGCCCCGGTCGGAGCAAAGCCAAAGCGCCGCGTCGGCAAAGCGCAGCATGCGACACGGAAAAAGCCCGGCACTCATGCCGGGCTCCAAATTCAAATCAACGCATTTTCGACGATGGGTCTAGCTGTTGACAGCATCCTTAAGACCCTTACCGGCCGAAAACTTCGGAACGTTACGGGCTGGGATATCCACTTCCGCGCCAGTCATTGGGTTGCGGCCTTTCGAAGCACCGCGATGCGAAACGGAGAAATTTCCGAAACCCACCAGTCGAACGTCACCGCCACCCTTCAATTCGGATGTGATGGTGTCGAATACAGCTTCAACTGCAGAGCCGGCATCAGCCTTGCTCATACCAGCCTTGTCAGCAACGGCGCCAACCAGTTCGTTCTTGTTCATTATCCAACCCTCTCAGTGTGTATGAATCGACTCAATACAAAGTCGTAGGGATTGTACGATTCAATCCGCAAATCACAATGATAGAGTGCCCAAAACGCCCGTTTTCCGGCATTTATTGTGGATTTTACCACACAAAAACGAAAGAAACGGACCTCAGCCCGTTCCAAAATCGCTTCGCCGGGTGTTTTTTGGCAGAATCAGTGTGCGACCGACGTACCCGCATCATCACCGTTTTTGTCTGTAGAAAGAGGTGTTTCCGTGCCGTCCCACTCAATCGGTTGGGGCTGTTTCGTGAGCGCCCGTTCAAGCACTTCGCTCATCTGTGAAACCGGAATAATCTCCAATTCGTTTTTGACATTGTCCGGAATATCCGCCAGATCCTTGGCGTTTTCTTCCGGTATCAATACCGTTTTGATACCGCCACGCAGTGCCGCCAGGAGCTTTTCCTTCAGGCCGCCAATCGGCAAAATGCGTCCACGCAGGGTGATTTCCCCGGTCATGGCCACATCCTTGCGAGCTGGAATGGACGTCATGGTCGAAATTATCGACGTAGCCATGGCGACCCCGGCGGATGGACCGTCCTTCGGCGTCGCACCTTCAGGCACATGAACGTGTATGTCACGCCGTTCGAACATCGGCGGTTCGATACCGAAATCAACGGCACGTGAACGCACATAGGACGCGGCAGCCGAGATCGACTCCTTCATCACGTCGCGAAGGTTGCCGGTGACCGTCATTTTGCCTTTGCCGGGCATCATCACGCCCTCGATAGTCAAAAGCTCACCGCCGACTTCGGTCCACGCCAGCCCTGTCACGACACCAACCTGGTCATCGTGTTCGGCTTCGCCATAGCGGAAGCGTGGAACACCCAGATATTTGCCTATGTTCTTTTCAGTGACAGCGATCGATTTGACACCGTCTTTCAATATCTCGGTAACGACCTTACGGGCCAGAGACATCAACTCGCGTTCGAAGTTACGAACGCCTGCTTCCCTTGTGTAGCGCCGCACGATTTCATGCAGTGCGCCGTCGCTGACCGAGAACTCTTCGGGTTGCAGCGCATGGTCGCGCACAGCCTTTGGCAGGAGATGCCGGCGGACGATCTCGAGCTTCTCATCCTCGGTGTATCCGGCAATGCGGATGATCTCCATACGGTCCATCAGCGGTGGCGGAATATTGAGTGTGTTCGCCGTCGTGATGAACATCACGTTCGAGAGGTCATATTCGACCTCAAGATAGTGGTCCATGAATGTGAAATTCTGCTCCGGATCCAGCACCTCGAGCAGTGCCGATGAGGGATCGCCGCGGAAATCCATGCCCATCTTGTCGATTTCGTCGAACAGGAACAGCGGATTTGCCTTTTTGGCCTTTTTCATCGACTGAATGACCTTGCCGGGCATTGAACCGATATAGGTGCGCCGGTGGCCGCGGATTTCAGCTTCATCGCGCACGCCGCCGAGGGACATTCGGACATATTCGCGGCCGGTCGCACGGGCGATCGATTTGGCAAGCGACGTCTTGCCGACGCCGGGCGGCCCGACGAGACACAGGATCGGTCCCTTTATCTTGTTGGAACGGCTCTGGACGGCAAGATATTCAAGAATCCGCTCCTTGACTTTGTCGAGCCCGTAGTGATCGGCTTCCAGAATTCCTTCGGCCTTGTTCAGATCGACCTTGATGCGGGACTTCTTGCCCCACGGAATGCCCAGCAGCCAGTCAAGATAGTTGCGCACGACTGTGGCTTCGGCCGACATCGGGCTCATCTGCTTGAGTTTCTTGAATTCAGCGTCCGCTTTCTCGCGCGCTTCTTTCGACAGTTTTGTCTTTTCGATGCGCTCTTCCAGCTCGCCCATCTCGTCACGGCCTTCTTCGCCGTCACCGAGCTCCTTCTGGATCGCCTTCATCTGCTCGTTGAGGTAATACTCGCGCTGCGTCTTCTCCATCTGGCGCTTGACGCGGGAACGGATACGCTTTTCCACCTGCAGGACGGAGATTTCGCCTTCCATGAAGCCGAGCGCGCGCTCAAGCCGCTCCTTGACGCTGACGGTGGCCAGCATCTCCTGTTTTTCCGGGATCTTGATGGAAAGATGGGAGGCGACCGTATCGGCGAGCTTTGAGTAATCGTCGATCTGGCTGGCGGCGCCGACGACCTCAGGAGAGATCTTTTTGTTCAGCTTGACATAATTTTCGAACTCGGAGACCACCGAGCGTGACAACGCTTCTATTTCGACCGGGTCCTCTTCCGGTTCGGGCAGTTCGTCGGCATATGCAGCGTAGAATTCCGTGTTCTCGGAAAACCCCGTAATCTTGGCGCGGGCCTTGCCTTCAACGAGCACTTTCACGGTCCCGTCCGGCAACTTCAACAACTGCAGAACATTGGCAACTGTGCCGACCTCGTAAATGTCGTCCGTTTCCGGATCGTCGTCACCAGCATTGATTTGGGTTGCCAGCAGGATCTGCTTATCGGCTCCCATCACCTCTTCCAGCGCACGAATGGACTTTTCCCGACCCACGAACAGCGGCACAATCATGTGCGGAAACACGACGATATCGCGCAGCGGCAATACCGGGTACGTGGCTGCTTCGTTCTGCTGGGTGGTTATTTCATTCATCTTGTTTCCTTTCGGCCTCCTGCCAGTCCCTGTCTCGGACCGGCGTGACCCTTACTTCACTTGCTTCCTAAGTGGAGTGTTCAATTTGGTGTTTCAAGCCCAAGATCACGCAGGAGAGCCCACATTTCGTTCGTTTCCGGTCGAATCTCACAATGCAGCAATTAGTAGCAGCTTTAGCCCATTAAGACCGTAGGACAAAAGCATGACATCCACAATTTCCCGGTTCAATTTTTCGACCGGGCCACAAAGTCAAGTCCTGGTGTCTATCGGCAACAGCTATTGCGGGTTGATAACCTGATCGCTCACAACCACAACAGTGCACAAAGCACAAAAAAACCGCCGGGGGCGGGTCTTTTAATGTCCGGGCAATGGAACGCCTAAGCGGTCGCATTTCCTTTTTCTTCTTCACGTTCGGAATAGATGTAGAGAGGCCGCGCCGAACCGGACACCACCTCGTCCGAAATGACCACTTCCTGAACACCTTCCAGGGACGGCAGCTCAAACATCGTATCCAAAAGGATTTTTTCCATAATCGAGCGCAGGCCACGGGCACCCGTCTTGCGGGCGATTGCCTTGCGGGCAATGCCGCGCAGCGCGTCCTCGTGGAATGTCAGTTCGACATCTTCCATTTCGAACAGGCGCTGATACTGCTTGACCAAAGCGTTTTTCGGTTCAGACAGAATCTGAATGAGCGAGTCCTCGTCGAGATCCTCAAGCGTTGCTATCACCGGCAACCGGCCGATGAACTCCGGAATAAGGCCGAACTTGACCATATCTTCCGGCTCGAGCTCACGCAGAATTTCGCCGACGCGGCGTTCATCATGCGCTTTTACTGTCGCGCCGAAACCGATTGACGTCTTTTCACCCCTTGCGGAGATGATCTTGTCGAGACCGGCAAAGGCACCACCGCAGATAAACAGGATATTGGTCGTATCCACCTGCAGGAATTCCTGCTGCGGATGTTTGCGGCCGCCCTGTGGCGGCACCGAGGCAACCGTGCCTTCCATGATTTTCAAAAGCGCCTGCTGAACGCCTTCGCCCGATACATCACGGGTAATGGAAGGATTGTCCGATTTGCGCGAAATCTTGTCGACTTCGTCGATATAGACGATACCGCGCTGGGCGCGCTCGACATTATAGTCCGCCGACTGAAGCAGCTTCAGAATAATATTTTCGACATCCTCACCGACATAGCCTGCTTCAGTCAGCGTCGTTGCATCGGCCATTGTAAACGGCACGTCAATGATGCGAGCGAGCGTCTGTGCAAGGTAGGTCTTGCCACAGCCGGTCGGTCCGACAAGCATGATGTTCGATTTGGCCAGTTCAATATCATTGCTCTTGCTGGAATGCGCAAGACGCTTGTAATGGTTGTGGACTGCGACCGACAGGACGCGTTTGGCCTGGCCCTGCCCGATAACATATTCGTCCAGCGTGCCGATAATTTCCTGTGGCGACGGGACACCGTCGCTCGACTTTACCATCGAGGATTTGTTTTCCTCGCGGATAATATCCATGCATAACTCGACGCACTCATCACAGATGAACACCGTCGGTCCCGCGATCAGCTTGCGAACCTCATGCTGGCTCTTTCCGCAAAACGAACAATAGAGCGTGTTTTTTGAGTCGCCGCCGCTACCACCGCTGACCTTGCTCATATTTTATTCCTTCCAGCGGCCTGAACGAGCGTCAGGCCATTCAGTCTAGGGCCAACTGCCCCGATCAACAAAAAATACTGTCAATCAGGACACATTATGACGGTGCCCATTTGAGCTATCCCATCGCCAATATACAGAGCACCAAAGACAAAGCTACGTTCTTGTCTTGAAAATACCCTTAACACTCAGAATTAACGTTATTCTTTAGCGCTTCCAGCCCCAAATACGTCAATCTGTTGCCGTTTTGCCGCACCAATGTGTTGATCTGGCAGCGGCAAATCAGTCTTTTGCCTCTTCTTCCATGGCTTCCCGGGAGGAAATCACCCGGTCGATCAATCCAAAATCTCTTGCTTCGTCAGATGTCATGAAATGATCGCGATCGAGCGTGTTCTCTATGGTATCGTAGTCCTTGCCGGTGTGCTCGACGTAGATTTCATTCAACCGGCGCTTCAATTTGATGATATCCTGAGCATGGCGCTCGATGTCCGACGCCTGCCCCTGGAACCCGCCTGACGGCTGATGCACCATGATACGTGAATTTGGTGTGGCAAAGCGCATGTCGTTGTGGCCGGCACAAAGCAGCAATGACCCCATAGAAGCCGCCTGCCCAATGCACAGTGTCGAAACTGCGGGTTTGATGAACTGCATCGTGTCATAGATGGCCATGCCGGACGTCACCACACCACCGGGTGAATTGATATAAAGGGCGATTTCCTTTTTCGGGTTGTCCGCTTCAAGATAAAGAAGCTGCGCGCAGACCAGTGTCGCCATGGCGTCCTCCACCGGTCCGGTGATAAAGATGATGCGCTCCTTCAAAAGTCGCGAAAAAATGTCGAACGCACGTTCACCGCGGTTGGTCTGTTCGACGACCATGGGAACAAGGTTCAGTGCGGTATCTATTGGATTGGACATTGCTTGGCCTTTTTATGGTGCACCGAATGCGGACGATTCGGAGAATCGGATCAAAAACTGTTCCGCATACATAGGATGCGATGGTGTTTGGGTTCAAGACATGATGATATCCGCCAGCCTCACCATACCGCAAAGCGTTCGAAATGGTTAAGGCTGTAATCGGCAAACATTAGTGTCGGGCGCCGGCATTTCAATGCCCTTTGTTTGCGGTCGCACCCAACGGATCAAGACAAAGCAAAATGAGACAGACGCGCAGATGAAGTTCGATAGAAAGACCAGATCAGTTGATCTCAATCCCCGCGACCCGGAATTCTACGGCAATCCCTACCCGTACTACGACGCCATCCGCAAGGAATGCCCGGCTTTTTACTGGAACGACTATGGCATGTGGTGTTTTGCCGGCTTTGACGACGTCAACCGCCTGTTGCGGGACAAATGCTTCGGACGGCAAATCCTCCATGTGGCAACACGTGAAGAACTGGGCATGCCGGCGCCCAGACCACAACTGGCAGATTTCGACGCCATCGAAGCCCATTCATTGCTGGAACTTGAACCGCCGGCGCACACCCGGCTGCGTGTTATGATCAACCGCGCATTTGTGTCGCGCCAGGTCGAAAAACTGCGCCCCGACATTGAGACACTGACTCACGCAACCATCGACCGTTTCGCCGAGGACGGTAAAGTTGAACTGATCAAGGCCTTTGCCGAACCAATTCCCGTTTCCGTTATCGCCCGCATGCTCGGTGTGCCGCAGGAATTCAACCATCAACTCCTCGACTGGTCGCACAAGATGGTGCGCATGTACATGTTTGACACCGACGACGAGATCGAAAGGGATGCCAACGGGGCCGCACAGGAATTTGCCGCTTGCCTGACCGAGCTAATCGCGGAGCGGCGGCGAAAACCAACCGACGATCTGATCAGTCATATGATCACGTCTGATCGCGGTGGCGACCGGTTGAGCGAAGATGAGCTGATTTCGACCAGTGTTCTTCTGCTCAACGCCGGACATGAGGCGACGGTTCATCAGACAGGCAATGCCGTCAAGGCGATCCTGGAGAACAATCTCGATCACGGATCGCTGTTTGCCGATGCCGCGTCGACCGAGGCTGCGATTTAGGAATCGCTGCGCTTCGATGCACCGCTGCATATGTTCACACGCTACGCCCTGCAGGATATCCAGCTCGCCGACGGGATCGAAATCGCCAAGGGCGATGAGATCGGTCTTCTGCTTGGCGCGGCCAATCGCGACCCGAGGCAGTTTGCCGATCCGGCAAGTTTCGTTTCAGGCAGATCCGACAAGGCAAATGTCACTTTCGGCGCCGGCATTCACTTCTGCATCGGCGCACCCCTCGCCCGCCTCGAACTGCAGACTTCGCTGCCCATTTTGTTTGAACGGCTGCCAGGCCTCAGGCTCGATGACACGCCGCAATATCGCGACGCCTATCACTTTCACGGTCTCGAACGGCTGGATCTCGCCTGGTAGCGGCTTTAACTGCTGTCCTTGAGATCTTCAATCAGCCTGTAGTCAGTCGGCGAATCGGCGCAAACGCCCGGGCCGCATTCGAGCAGTGTCGAAACCGCATTGCCCGCGACAACCGCCAGCATCAGGAAAAATGCGAACTTGGCGAGTTTATGCCCACCGAATTTCTCATTGCCAGGTTCGTCTTGGAGACCCTTGTACTGGCCCTCGAAAAGCAGCATGACTGCCGTTCCGATCAGCACCAGAAAGAAACAGATGCCCGCCCAGGTATAATAATGCAATCCCATGACCGGCGAACCGTAGGCACCGGTTCCGGGCACAATGTGTAGCAGGATCTGCCGTACCGATACGGAACCGCCATAAAGCGCTCCGATGAGCATAATGCCATAGTGATGAGGCTTGGCGCCATAGATCAGGTTAAGGCTAAGCCCGAAACCGACCATCACCAGCCCAACCCGCTGCAACAGGCACAGCGGACACGGCAGCTCGTCAAGTGCGAACTGAAAAACATACCCGGCGATCAGCACAAAGCAGATGACAAGCAGGCCGATGGTATTGAGTGTTCGGGAAGGATGCGGAGCAACAATCATGACCGGGCCCTCACAATATGACTTTGAGGGAAGTGGTGGCGTGATAGTCGAGCCAGTAGATGCTCAACAGCAAAGTCACCGCGAACAGCGCATATGCCCAGCGCCAGTGGTCGTACCATGCGAGCACCATCGCCAGCGCCAGAACTGCAAATAAAAGCGCGATCATCGCTGCAAGCCTCCCATCGCTAACTCAGCACGAACCGACGATAGCAAAGTTGGCTGCGGGCACAAAGCGGAGATTGCATCAGGTGCACTCTGGTCCCCAAAACAAAACGGCCGCGGAATGCACCGCGGCCGAATTGAACATTCCTCACAGTTCCGGAAGGCGCGCTCAGACTCTGTCCAGAGCCTGCTTCAGATCGCCGATGATATCGGCCACGTCCTCTATACCGATGGAAAGCCGAACTACATCCGGGCCTGCGCCCGCTGATTCCTGCTGTTCGGGTGAAAGCTGTCGGTGCGTTGTCGATGCCGGATGAATGACCAGCGACTTGGTATCTCCGATATTGGCAAGATGCGAGAATATCTCCAGCGCCTCGACAAATTTGATGCCGGCTTCGTATCCGCCCGTGAGGCCGAAGGTGAACACTGCCCCGGCGCCGTTCGGAGAATAGGTTTTCATCATCGCGTGGTTTTCATCGTCCTCCAAACCCGAATAGGACACCCAGTCAACTTTGTCGTGGTTCTTCAACCAGGTTGCCACTTCCAGCGCGTTGTCGCAGTGGCGTTGCATGCGCAAAGGCAGGGTTTCGACACCGGTGAGCAGCAGGAACGCATTCATCGGTGATATCGCCGGACCGAGATCGCGCAACCCGAGAACCCGGCAGGCGATCGCAAAGGCAAAATTACCGAATGTTTCGTGCAGGACCAGTCCGCCATATTCCGGCCGCGGCTCCGACAGCATCGGGTAGTTTCCGGATGCGGACCAGTCGAACGTGCCGCCATCGACGATCATGCCACCCATGGAGTTTCCGTGTCCGCCGATGAACTTTGTCATCGAATGGACGACCAGATCGGCACCATGCTCGATCGGGCGCACCAGATAGGGACTTGCCATGGTGTTGTCGACGATCAGCGGGATGCCGTGCTTGTGTGCAATGTCCGCAATCGCCTTGATGTCGATGAACGTGCCGCCCGGATTGGCCGGGCTCTCGATGAAGATGGCCCGGGTCCGGTCGTCGATCAGCTCTTCAATGCCGCCCACTTCCTCGGGATCGCACCATCGCACCTGCCAGTCGAAACTCTTGAAGGCATGGCCGAACTGGTTGATGGATCCGCCATAAAGCTTGTTGGCCGATATGAAATTGTCGCCCGGCCTCATGATGGCGTGGAACACCAGCAATTGTGCCGCATGTCCGGATGCCGCTGCGAGCGCTGCGGTACCGCCTTCAAGCGCAGCGATCCGTTCTTCCAGCACCGCTTGGGTGGGATTCATGATTCTCGTATAGATGTTTCCGAATGCCTTGAGCCCGAAGAGCGATGCGGCATGATCGGCATCCTCGAACACGAAACTGGTTGTTTGATAGATCGGAGTCGCACGCGCACCCGTCGTGGGGTCCGGCTGCGCGCCTGCATGTATGGCCAATGTACTGAAGCCAGGCTCACTGTTCGACATCTAATTTTCCTTTGGAACGTTGAACGAAATGCACGGTTATCCCGCACGTTGAGCGCAAGGTCAAAGGGGTTTTGGTGAGTATGTCCCGCCATCCGCCTGGCAGGCAGGCAAATGCATGCACACTTTATTGCGGTCGGATCCTGATGCCGAGCGCCTGATAGCCGGCCTGGCGCACTGGTTTTCTGGCGGAAATCACCCGGCTGTTGATACCATTCCAGCCGATCTCCCCGGACAGGCGGCCATACTCGATTTTCGGGCAGCGGTTCATCACGACCTTCATTCCGGCGGCTTCGGCTTTCTCGGCCGCCTCATCATTGCGAACCGTCAGTTGCGCCCACAGTACGGAAGGTCGGTCTTTCAGCGTCAGAATTTCATCGACAATGCCTGGCAGCGCGTTCGACCCGCGAAATACGTCGATCATATCGAGATGATGCGGAACATCGCACAGTTGCCCGTAGACAGTTTGCCCGAGGATTTCCTTGCCGGCATGGCCTGGATTGATCGGTGTTACACCGTATCCTTTGGCGAGCAGATATTTCATCGCGATAAAGCTGGGCCGGACATCCTTTGGAGATGCGCCGATCATCGCAATTGTCTTTACCGAGTGCAAAATGCCTGAGATATAGGCATCTTGATAGCTGTCGTGATTCATGTCCGTCTCTTGATTTTTGTGACCACCTGGTCACTTTATGAAAAATCCGATTCACAAATCGTGCACAAATGCGTGCGCTGGGGGAAAATCTAACTCAAATAATCTTGTTTTGTTAGCGTTGTCTTTTGGCGGCACGATTAGGTCACATCAGGCGTCTGCCAAGTAAGGAATACTCTAGAGGAGGAAAACCAGATGACGAAGAGGATACTGCTGTTCATCTGTCTGTTCGCCATAAGTCTGCCAGCCCACGCAATCAGTCGGTACAATACGCCATCGCTGACGTGCAGCCGCATTCAGACAATTCTGAAATCCGAGAATGCCGCGATATTGCGCTATCCCTCTCCGCGCATTGCTGATCTCACTCTCTACGACATTTACGTTTCCCACGGACGCTATTGCGACTATGGCGAATACGGAAAGACTGCCTACGTCCCGGCAAGAGATACACGTCAGTGCAAAGTGCTGGAGTGCAAGCCGGTTTCAAACCAGGACAACGGTCGCTGATCTCAATTTTCAGCGATCAGTCCATTTGGGTTCGCGCTTTTCAAGAAAGGCGTTGATGCCTTCCTCAGCGTCACGCGCCAGCATGTTTTCCGTCATGACCCACGCGCTGTAGTCATAGGCCTCTGCCAGCGGGCGTTCGATTTGCTGGTAGAACGCTTCCTTGCCGATCTTCAGCGTCAGCGAAGACTTCGAGGCAATGGAACTGGCGTATTTGTCAGACACGGTGCGCAGATATTCCTTCGGTACAATCCGGTTGACCAGGCCAAACTCCTTGGCCGTCGACGCGTCGACAGCCTCGCCGGTCAGCAGCATCTCCATCGCCTGCTTGCGGTGAGCAGCACGCGATACCGCAACCATCGGCGTTGAACAAAACAGGCCGATATTCACTCCGGGCGTGCAAAAACGCGATGTGTCCGTGCAGATTGCCAGATCGCATGTTGCTACGAGTTGACATCCGGCAGCGGTTGCAAGCCCGTCAACTTCGGCAATGACCGGCTTGGGCAATGTGGTGATGCTGATCATAATTTCCGAGCACAGCCGCATCGTCTTTTCATAAAAGGCCCTGCCGCGATCCTTGTCGTCCCGGTGCGCCGTCAGTTCCTTCAGATCATGTCCTGCACTGAATACATCGCCGGATGCCGCAATGACGACGACTCGTACAGCCTGATCCTCGCCAGCCGACCGAATGGCCGACAACAACGCTTCCATCACGGCGATCGAAAGTGCGTTGGCCGGAGGATTGTTCAGCGTCAGTCGCAGCACGCCGTCTGCCAACTGCCTGATAGCCAGGGTTTCGTCTGTCGGTTTTGGTGTGGCGACAGCTTCAGACATGCCGATCCTCCAGGATTTCAACTACGGGCCAGTGCCATCTCGTAAAACCACTGGTACATCGCCTGGAACAGGCTTGGCAAGTCAATCACGACCACTTACGTTTACGTTAACGTTAGCCAGCACGGTGATCGCTGTCAGGGGAGGTTGATTATGGCAAGGGTTCTGCTTGAGAAGGATGGTCGCATCGGCCGCATTATCCTGAACCGTCCAGACGTGATGAACGCCATTGACGACGACCTTCCACGCGAACTTGAAGCAGCGGTTGCCGCAGCCAATGCCGATGACGGAATCCATGTCATCGTCCTGTCCGGTGCCGGCAAGGGTTTTTGCGCCGGTTACGACCTCGGCTACTACGCTGAAGCCAAACAAGGCAAAGGCTTTGAAGCCACACAGAAAATACCCTGGGATCCGATGAAGGACTACGCTTTCATGATGCGCAACACCGAAGCCTTCATGTCGCTGTGGCGCTCGCATGTCCCGGTGGTAGCCAAGGTGCACGGATTTGCTGTCGCCGGCGGCTCGGATATTGCTCTGTGCGCCGACATGATCGTGATGGCGGACGATGCCCGGATCGGTTACATGCCGACCCGCGTCTGGGGTTGCCCGACAACGGCCATGTGGGTCTATCGCCTGGGACCGGAAAAGGCCAAGCGCGTGCTGTTCACCGGTGACACGATTACCGGCAAGGAGGCTGAACAGATGGGTCTAGTTCTGAAATCCGTCCCGGCCGACAAACTCGATGAGGAGGTCGAGGCGCTCGCCGACAGAATGGCAGGTGTTCCAAAAAATCAGTTGATGATGCAGAAGCTGGTGGTCAATCAGGCAATCGAAGCCATGGGGCTGAAACAAACGCAGATGTTCGCCACGTTTTTTGATGGTGTCACCCGGCACTCGCCGGAGGGCCTCAATTTCAAAAGCAGAGCCGAGGACGTCGGATGGAAACAGGCAGTACGCGAGCGCGATCTCGGCACCTATGACTGGACGCTGGACCGTCCGATCAACTCCGCCAAGGACAGTCAGTAATATTCAATCAAAATGTGGAACGGACCCAACATCAATGTCGAATGACACTCTCAAGCCAGTCATGACCGCCGCTGAAGTCAACACGTTTCTGCTCAAGGTCTACCCGCAGCTCAATGATGAGTTTTCCGACTATTATGCACTGGACGTGGTGCCCGGCGGTTGCACTGTGAGGCTTGATGCCACCGAAAGACATCTCAGGCCTGGCGGCACCGTTTCGGGTCCCTCGCTGTTCACGCTCGCCGATATTGGCGGCTACGTCTGTGTTCTTTCGCATCAGGGCCCCGAAGCCCTCAGTGTGACGACAAATCTGAACATCAATTTCATGCGCAAGGCCGAAGCCGGCCCGATCGATGGCCATTGCAGGATCCTGAAGCTCGGAAAATCATTGATGGTGTTCGATATCGAGATGCGCACGCCCGTCAACAGCCACGTTGTTGCCCATGCAACCGGCACCTACTCGATACCGCCGCGCAGATAGAAATTGCTCAAATCGTCAAAACAGCATGTGGTAATAAGATACCTAATTTATAACTATCTGTTTTTGCGGTATTTTATAATACACATTTGCAATTATTCAGTTTGCACATTAGGCGGACCTGCTCTATAAACCGTGCCGTGATCGGTCCATTTGGGGCCGATATATTTTTGCCGCTACAAATCCGGCACCAAGCAACAAGAAAAGCCTTTGTCTCAAGGGTCCAGTTTGAAAGAGCTATCAGTCATGAAAACCTTCTCGCAGAAACCCGCCGAGGTTGAGAAGAAGTGGGTCCTTATCGACGCCGAAGGCCTCGTCGTCGGCCGCCTCGCTTCACTCGTCGCTCTGCGCTTGCGCGGCAAACACAAGCCTACCTTCACTCCGCATGTCGACGATGGCGACAATGTCATCATCATCAACGCGGATAAGGCGGTTCTTACCGGCCGCAAATACACCGACAAGAAATATTACTGGCACACCGGATATCCCGGCGGCATCAAGGAACGCACAGCGCGCCAGATTCTCGAGGGCCGTTTTCCGGAGCGCGTTGTCGAGAAGGCCATCGAGCGCATGCTTCCGCGCGGCCCGCTTGGCCGGCGCCAGATGAAAAACCTGCGAGTTTATGCAGGAACCGAACACCCTCATGAAGCCCAGCAGCCTGCCGTTCTCGATATTGCAGCGCTGAATGCCAAGAACAAGAGGAATGGCTGATTATGGCTGATCTCAACTCGCTTGAAGAACTCGGCAGCGCTACTGAAGCCGCTGAAGTCCAGGCACCGGTCTACGTACAGAAGCTTGACGAACAGGGCCGCGCCTACGCCACCGGCAAGCGCAAGGACGCCGTCGCACGCGTCTGGATCAAGCCGGGCACCGGCCAGATCACGGTCAACAAGAAGGGCTTCGCCGAGTATTTCGCCCGTCCCGTCCTTCAGATGATCCTGCAGCAGCCGATCATCGCATCTGCCCGTGACGGTCAGTTCGACATTGTCGCAACGGTCACCGGCGGTGGTCTTTCCGGCCAGGCCGGTGCTGTGCGCCACGGCATCTCAAAAGCCTTGACCCTTTATGAACCGTCCCTGCGGCCGGTGCTCAAAAAGGGTGGTTTCCTGACCCGCGACAGTCGCGTTGTGGAACGCAAGAAGTACGGCAAGGCAAAGGCCCGCCGGTCCTTCCAGTTCTCCAAGCGCTAATCGCGAAAAAACTTGCTTATGCAAAAAGGTGCTGCCGATGGCAGCGCCTTTTTTGTGCCGGGTCAAAAGCGGTACGGCTATGCACTCAATCTGTCGGCTTCTGTTTTGCCGGTCCATATTGCAGCGGCTCGCTGCCCGCCACGAAGCCCTCATGTCTAGGGAGATTGTCGGCGACGTCGAACCAGGAGATGCGTTCCGGGTAAAAGGAATGGGCGTCTGGCGTCAGAGCATCCGGATTGTCGAAACTGCTGATGTGAATTGCGCATAACGGCCCCTCATCGCCAAAGACGGTTTCCCAGGTGAGCGAAGTTCCGCAATTGGCACAAAATGCACGGTTCACACCCGGCGCCGATTGATAGTTCTTGCGGTCGTCGCCACTGAATATGACCTGCTCGGCCCCGAACACCGCCAATGTCGCCATAGGCGCGCCGGTATGACTGCGACAGCTCTGGCAATGGCAGTGAAGCACTCTGCTCGGTTCGCCTGTTATTTCGTAGCGCACCGCACCGCACATACACCCACCGGCCGCTGCGTTGTCCGTCACTGGCATGGCTCCACCTCCACTTTGCCGTTTTTGGTCCGCTTTGCGCTTCGTTGTTAACATCAGATCATGGCCCAAAGCGTGATTTCAGGTGTTGGCTTGTGCGGCAGCGAATGTCGGGAACAAGCTTCGCGGCGGAAAATACAGAAACGTTCCGCAAGATCCTGTGCGGTTATGCCACGCACCGCAAAGGTACCGGGCTGCACGGCACCACCTGTATTCGGAATCGGGCATGCAGAGACTGCCGAAAAACGCGAAAGTCTAAAGATGTTCTCATCTGAAGTAACGGCAACAGATCTTCCTGTACAAAGCAAGCTGCATGATCGCGTGGCATCTGGAGATTTCCTCGACTGCTACTGCATCACTTCCGACGAAACGCCCCGCCGGGCAGCCGAAATCATCGCGGACTTTCCCAAATGGGCGCGCGTCCTTCTGCTTTTGCGCAGGGTACTAACCTCTCCGTTCGGCCTATCAAACGATGGCCCGCCGGCATTGGATAAGGTTGGCATTATTCCGGTTGAAACGGAAACCAGCGAAGAACTGATTGCAGGGTTTAATGACAGGCATCTGAATTTCCGCGTCTCCATCCTGTCGCGGAACGGACGGGTGTTCCTGGCAACCTGGGTGCATCCCCACAATATCGGTGGCCGGTTCTACCTCAATGCGATCCTGCCGTTTCATATTCTTATCGCGCGCAATGCCCTCGCCCGCGTCGGGGGGTTAGGGTGAGGTCGTCTGATTGCCGCAAATCGCTACACTTTGGCTAAACCGTCGGCTTCCAGGCGCCATCCACGTAAGATGCTTCATCATCCCCGGGCCATGGCGGCATCGAGATACAGATGAATTTCAAAGGCCCGGTACCCACATTGCGGTACTGAAAGGACGTTCCGACAGGGATGTCGATGGAAGCCCCTGACACTAGGGAAGTGACGCGTTCTTCGGATCCGTTTTTCCGCCAGATTTCGCCTGCTCCTTCAAGAATATACCAAAACTCGCTGACGGTCGCATGGATTGTTGCGCGGTTGGTCTGACCCGGAGGAACCGTGCTGTGGATCTTATTGCCGGTGGTCCCGTCCATGATAAACCGGACGTCTGCTCCCGCGGGCGACTTGGCGTCCGGCTGGCGAGGAAGTCGCGTCTCCTTCATGCCAATATCCCCTATTAATAAACCGACGACGTCATAATAAGACCAAACGACATCGACGTCTGCATGGCCCACAAATACCGCTCCGGCAACGGATGGCATCAATTTGCAATCCTCCGATCGCCGTGCACTATCTGCAACTCAAAATCAGCATGTCACATCGACAACAACCCGAGAAGGAAAGACCCGCAAATGCCGATCAAAAACAGATACGCGGAATTGCTTCCCGAGATAACCGGTTGGCGGCGTGATTTTCACACCCATCCCGAGCTTTTGTTCGAGGTGCACCGCACGGCGGCAAAGGTTGCCGACCTGCTGCGCGCGTTCGGTTGCGATGAGGTCGTCGAAGGTATCGGGCGCACGGGTGTTGTCGGCGTCATCAAAGGCAAGGTCTCCGACAGCGGCAAGGTGGTCGGTCTTCGGGCCGACATGGATGCGCTTCCCATTCACGAAACGGCCGACTTGGAATACGCCTCCGAAACGCCGGGCATAATGCACGCCTGCGGCCACGACGGACACGCGGCAATGCTGCTGGGGGCGGCAAAATACCTGACGGAAACGCGCAATTTCAATGGCAGCGCGATCGTCGTATTCCAACCCGCGGAGGAAGGCGGCGCAGGCGGTCTTGAAATGTGCCGCGACGGATTGATGGACCGGTTCGACATTCAGGAAATCTATGGCATGCACAATATGCCCGGTTTGCCGGTAGGACAATTTGCCATCAGGCCGGGTGCGCTGCTTGCATCATCAGACGAGTTTGAGATCGTGGTTACGGGCAAAGGCGGCCATGCAGCTGCACCGCACGCGGCAGTCGATTCAACCCTGGTTGCCGCCCAGATACTGCTGTCCCTGCAAACCATCGTATCGCGCAATGTGGATCCCTTGAAACGGGTCGTCGTCACGGTCGGCACATTTGTCACGGACAGCGTGGCAAGCAACGTAATTGCCCACACGGTGCGCATGGAGGGGACTGTTCGGACCCTCGATGCGGAATGCCGGGTTCTGGCTGAACAGCGCGTGCGTGAAATTGCCGAAGGAACGGCCTCGGCGCTCGGCGCCAGCGTAGAGATCAAATGGCAACAGGGTTATCCCGTCACGATGAACAGGGCCGAAAACACCACCTACGCGGCGGAGGTCGCACGATCCATTGCAGGCAGCGTGAACGACAATATCGATCCGATCATGCCGGCGGAAGATTTCAGCTTCATGCTCGAAGAAAGGCCCGGCGCCTACATATTTGTGGGAAACGGCGATACCGCCATGTGCCATCATCCCGCCTATGATTTCAGTGATGAGGCTATCCCGTTTGGGACCAGCTGGTATTCCAGCATGATCGAAGCACGAATGCCGGTCGAGTAGCTACCAAACAAACGTAGCCTCATTGCGTTTGCGCGCGGGCCCTCGCCGACAAGATATGCAGCACACTGGTACCGATGGACAAATATCGCATAAACCAATTGTTAGTATTAAATCGCTGTATCCGGCGCCAATATTGAGAAAATCTCAGTATATAAGAACAAATTCAATTCAATTGATTACAACCAAGCTTAAGTATCACACGTTGCCGGAGTTCTGGTTCTTATGCGTATTTTTCTGGCGGTAGCAATGATGGTTGTACCGGTCGCTTGCACGGACGGAGGCGCCGCCGTGCCTCCGAACTACGAGGCGCCGATCGACAGGCAGGCATTCAACGCGTTCAAGGCCGCGATGAAATCCGACTGGCTTGAAAAGCCATACAAAATCGGCGATCCGCCTGAAACAATGTTGGCGATCTACCTGCAGATGTATTCGCACGTGAACCGCATTACCGAAACGCCAAGTACCAAGGATCCACTCGCGGAAATCGGCATCAATGTTGTCGACAGCCGGGAACCCGGCAAGATCACATTTCGCAGCGGTTATCTGCCGCTGGCGCGCGTCGAGGAATTCGAAAGGCAACGGTCCCTCAGATTTACAGCACACGTTCCGTTTTCCCGGCTTTTGCGCAAAGATGAAGATCCGCCATCATCCGAAATGAGGGAACTGATTGCCAAGACGCGGGCCAACTACTTTGCAGCCGAGGAATGTGAGCGCCTTCTTGATTCTCTCGCTAAGGAGTGTTTTGTCGAGGCGGCACGCGCTTCACTAGACGGAGACACCGTTCGCATTGAGGGCTACCTACACTTCGTGCAGAAAGCACACTTCGGCGATCTCGATCCAAAGAAGGACTGGTCATTTTCAACGGCCAACCTGGACCTGACAAGGAATCCAAGTCACACGACCACCAGGGAGTCTGCCCGCGACAGGAAGGCCCTCTACAGGTTGGCCACAAAACAGTGCTCTGAAATCAGGAAGCGCGAAGGCAATTGCGCGCTTTCCAGCCTTTGGATTGACGAAAGACGGGATACAAGGTCCGGCGGCTACAAGCTGACCGCCCGTGCAGAATACGGCTTCCTGACAGCATTGGATTGACCGCAGGATCCCATTTCGCCAGATTTGGCCAAGTCTCCTGGCGGCTTTGAACCCGGCCGCCCATGCACTGCGCTGCTACCATGCCCGACTTGCTGTTATATGATCACGCCGCGTCAATCTGCTCGCAAATGGCGCGGCTCGCCTTGGTCGAAAAGGAATGTCATTTCAGACGGCACGCGATCGACATCATGGAGACCAGCGAGCAGTTCGACGCCTGGTATGTGGCGCTCAATCCGCGCGCCGTCGTTCCAACGCTCCGCATCGATGATGAGATCGTCACCGACACCATCCACATCGTCAACCGGGTGCAGGCCCTGCCCGGACCGGACTTGTCTGGCGATGCGACGACGCAGGACTGGCTGCGCGACATCATGGCGCTTCACTATGGGGTTCTGCTTTACCGCAGGCGGCTTGATCCGGACGGCACCACTCCGCAGATCTTTGCACGCGGCCGTTTGCCCGAACGCCTGCGTGTCGACCGCCCGGGCCTGGATGACCTGATCGATACCCGCCTTGCCGGTAACCGACGGTTTCAGGCCCTGCTCAAGGATCCGGTGGGCATCGAACAGCATGTGGCCGGCACCCACGCCCTGATTGATCGGATGGCAAGTGCCCTCGACAAAGGCCCCTATCTTTCGGGCCAGACCTATTCCCTCGCCGACTGTTTTGCCACAGCGGCGCTGGCGCGGTTCGTCATCCACGGACTTGCCGAGGCCTGGAAAGACAGCGCGCTGACTGACTACTATGCGCGCATGAAATCACGCGCGAGTTTTGTGACGGCCGGGGTTATCGACACCGGACACGAACGCGATCTTTAAATTCATCTGACGGAAACACCGAAAGACACATCATTCTTCGGGCGACAAGCGGCTGAAAAAGGCTATCTTTACTTCCGGCAAACGAAAGTTGGATCATGGACAATAGCAATCAGCCTGCACCGATAAAACGTCTGGGCTTTAGCACCGATACCGGCGCAGGAGAGCGGGCGCGCATCGGCCTGCTGGTTCTGGAATCCGATCAAACCATGGAGTCGGAATTCCGAACCCTGACGGCACTTCCGGGCATATCGGTTTATCATGCAAGACTTGCCAACGATATCTCGGTGACCTTCGAGACGCTGGCCCAGATGGAAGCTGAGCTCCCAGTGGCGGCACGGTTGTTGCCCGGATACATGGGCCTTGCATCGATAGGCTACGGCTGCACCTCCGGCTCCACCATCATCGGCGAGGACCGTGTAGCCGCAATTTTGGGGGAATTCCATCCGGGTGTGCCATCCACCAACCCGCTCACGGCCGCCAAGGCCGCACTGCGTGCGATGGGTGTGGAACGGCTCGGGCTTTTGACGCCCTATTCTCCGGAAGTCACCGAAGCCATGCAGGCAGAGTTTGTCGATGCCGGCATCGCCGTGACCGTGGTCGGCTCGTTTTACGAGGAAAGCGATCTGGTGGTCGGCAAGATCGACCAGGCTTCCATATTGCAGGCCGCGCTGTCCGTCGGAAAGACCGAAGACTGTGACGGCGTATTCATTTCCTGCACAAGTTTGCGGGCGGCCGGGATTGTCGAGGAGGCCGAACGGGCTTTGAACAAGCCTGTGACGGCGAGCAATCACGCCCTTGCATGGCATCTGTTACGCCTGGCGGGCATCGACGACCATATGGAAGGGTATGGCCAATTGTTCCGGACATCAGTGCCGGGCCAAATGGTGAGCCATTAGTGCCGCTCGGTAAAAATGTTGCTGTTGACAAATTGAACCGGGCAAACGGAGGCGGATATGACTGAGGTGCCCTTTGCCGAATTGCTCGCCGCGGCCAATGCTCCATTGACGGCTCCGGACATGAACCGCACGGTCGGTGCCGGTCAGCCAAGGTTTGAACTCTATCATTTTGCTCTTTCGGTGTGTTCGCAGAAGGTTCGCACAGGCCTTGCCGAGAAGGATGCAACCTATGTTTCGCACGACATCAATCTGCAGATGCCGCAGCTTGGCAACTATGACCCGGATTATGTCCGACTACGGATGAAGGGCGGCGTCGGTCGACAGCTCGTCGGTGGCTATACGGCCGTTCCAGCACGCAGACAGAAGGCTTCGATCCGGCGGTGGTTCCGACCCTTGTCGATCTTGAAGAAGAGCAGGTCTACATCGACAGCGTCGCCATATGCGAGCACATCGAAAAAGCCCGGGATGGCCGCACTCGGCTTATTCCTTCCGAATTGGCGGAGGCAGTCGGATCGGAAATTGCGATTGTTGATGGAACGCCCCACGTTGCCATATTTTATGGTGCGCATCCCGACATCGATTTCCGGCCGGAGCGGATTCGCGACGTCATGGTTGGCGTGCATGACCGCAAGATCGAAAAGATCCGCAAGGCCCGTTCGCTTGTCGACAATGACCCGGCTCTTGCCGCGTCGTTCGACGCTAAAATCCGCAAGGAACAGGCAGGCAGATCCTTCGTCGCAACGCCGGACAAAATGCGGCAGGCTGTCTCCGACACCGTTTCTATCGTTGCGGCCCTTGAACGGCGCCTCGACAACGACCACCGTTGGATTTGTGGTGACGCATTCACGCTTGCCGACGTGTTCTGGGCCGTTTCCCTTTTCCGGCTCAAATGGCTCGGAATGGCATTTTGCTGGCAAGGCGGGCATCCGTTGAACGATCAGCCCCAGCCGAGGGTCGAAGCCTATGCTGCGCGCCTGTTCGAAAGGCCGTCATTTCAAGATGCGGTCATCCATTGGCCTGGCGTCCCCCGAACGGAGTTTGTCAGCGAATATTATGCCGACTAGCGTCGGCTGCGATGCGGAATGCAATCAAGTGATGCAGTCTCATCAATCCTGTTGTCGACTTATTACGTTGCCCGCCACTTGATCGAACAACCGATACTCGGCGTCTGATCTCGTGGTCCATTCCCGGTCTCCGCAATCATGTTCATTGCGTTGACAAGTTCCCGAACTCTATTGTCCGCGTTTCCGTGGCGCGCATCGTCCAGCCGGCCACGATATTGAAGCTCTCCCAATGAGTTGAAACCAAAGAAGTCCGGGGTGCACTTTGCATCAAATACCCGCCCGACCGATTGATCCTCATCAACCAGATAGGGAAACTTGAACCCGTATCTTTGAGCAAACAGAACCATGTTTTCCGGGTTGTCTTCCGCAACATGGTTGTAGTCGTTAGACATAATCGCAAGAACGCCGACGCCATTCTCCATCAGTTCGTTCGAGTCTGTCGCAAGCCGTTCGGCAATCGCCTTCACATACGGACAATGATTGCAGATGAACATGATCAAAAGACCGTTCGGGCCGATATAATCCGCCATGGCATGCGGTTTGCCGTGCGGGTCCTGCAGCGAGAAATCGGGGGCTTTCCATCCGAATTCACAGATATCCGAGTTTGACGCCATGTAATATCCTCCGCGATTGTTGGATATCCCGCCCTTCCAATAAGAAAGGGCGGGAATATTTCAATTGTTCAGGTCTTCGCCCGATCAAAAAGTCTTTTCAGCATAGGCCTCGAGGTTTTTTGAGGCACTGGCAGTAACCTCCGCTATCGATTCTGCAAAGGCCACCGGCTCCGAACCAGGGCCGCTGTCTCCAGATGTAGTGACCTCGACATGAATGTCCACGCTGGACCGGTTACCGTCATTTAAGCGGACGGTCCAGGAGTTTTCGAGCCTTTCGAGAAATGGCGGCAGGTTCGGCGACTGAACTGTGTAGGTCCGCGAGAGGGCATCTGCATCATAGGCGCTTCAGGCCGTTGCCAGCATGTCCTCGCTCATTTTCCAAAGCCGTTCGGCACTCTCGGGATCGCACACCCAGGTCCGCACATGCTCCCACCGCTGGCTGCCGTCATCTGCAAGGCGTGCGACATCGCAGTCTTCACAATAGACACCGCCCATACCATCGAGCTGAACAGAGGTCGCCGCCCAGACACTCGTGGACGCACCCTGCTCCGGTGTTTTGAACAGAGCCGCAACGGCCGGCGGCATAGTGCCATCGGCATTTTTCCAGCCGAGCGCGACCATTTCCTCTTCTGGCAGATGCCTTTGAAGCAGTGTTAAAATGCCGCCCGGATGGACCGAAAATGCGCGTATGCCATTAGCCTGTTCGCGGGAATCCAGCCCCATGGCGAACAGCGCATTGGCTGATTTTGCCTGAGCATAGGTTGCCCACTTGTCGTAGGGGCGGCTTTGAAAATGCGGATCGTCCGAGTCTATGCCGCCCTGAATATGCGCGGTCGAGGAAAGCCCTACGACACGCGCGTCTCCGGCTTTGCGCATTGCCGGCAAAAGCTCCAGAGCCAGCGCCATGTGACCGAGATGATTGACGCCGAACTGGCTTTCCCAGCCCGGGCCCACCCGCGCCTCCGGACAGGCCATGATGCCGGCATTGTTGATCAGTATATGCAACGGCCTTTCGGAAGACACATAGTCGTCGGCAAACCTACGGACGCTGGCAACATCGGCAAGGTCCATAACCGCAATCGTGACATCGCCTTCGACACCGTTAAGCGCTTCTTCGGCTTTTTCCCGGTTGCGTGCCGGCACCGTGACGGCAGCCCCGGCCCCGGCCAGCGCCCGCACTGTTTCGAGCCCGATTCCGGAATAGCCGCCGGTGACGATCACATTCTTGCCGGTAAGATCGACGTCTTTGACGATGTCTGCGGCGGGCGTTTTTGCTCCGAAACCGGACCGATGGGATTTTGATCTTGCGCTGCCATTTTGCTGATCTCCTGATCTTAGCTTCACAATCAGGTTAGCGCCCAATGTTTGTCGGAAACAAGTCGGGTCGCATTGGCAATGCGGTCGCAGCGTAGCTACCTGTCTAACAGATGCTCGTAGCGGGCGTCCGTCAGGGTCTTGAGGAACGCGACCGGCGCGTCCACACGCTTGTCATCCAGCGCCGGGCCGACGGTCAGTTCCTCGACGGAAAGGGTTTTTTCAAATTCCGTTCTGCCCCATTGCCTGCTGGTTTCCGGATTGATCTTCGCTGATGGTGCCGTGGTGTTGTACTGATTGTAATAAAAACACGACCGTGCGCAGATCCTCGAATAACCCGTTGTGCATATAGGGCCCTGTGTCGGCGACATTGCGCAGCGTCGGCACCTTGAACTTGCCCGCCTGCGCCGGATCGTTGACCGCACTGTTGGCAAGCAGCCCGAGATCGGCCGCCGCTTCTCCGCCATTGGCCTTGCGGACAGCGACGTTCACCGGCGTTCCGATATTGTGGTATTCGTAGTTGGTGAATGTCTCTTGCTCGGCACCCGGAATCTTTTGCAGTTGGTGGCACTGATTGCAGTTGGAAAACTGCTCCGAGAAGAACAGCTTGCGCCCGAGTTCTTCCTCGTCGGTCAGCCTGGTTTCGCCCTTCAGATAACGGTCGTAGCGTGAATCGAAAGGCGCGAATGCATCTGTGCGTTCGAATGCCGCAATGCTGCGTGTCATGGCGCTGTAGGCATTGTCCGCATCATCGAAGATTTCGGCGCCGAAATAGGTCTTGAACGCGTCAACATATCCAGGGTTTTCCTGGATGCGGGCAACGACATCCGCTTTGCTCTTCATGCCCATTTCAATCGGGTTGAGCGGTGGGCCGCCCGCTTGACCTTCTAAATCGGCCTCGCGGCCGTCCCAGAACTGCCCGCCGACATATTCGCCATCCTCACGCAGATGGAACCGCGGGCTGAACCGTGTATAACTCGCCGTCGGCGCATTCCGGTCGCCGATCGATTTGCCGTCATCACCCAGGGAAACCGCCCTTGAAACCGGTTTTGCGAAGCCGTTGTCGCGCGAATCTGAAAACCCGGCATCGGGCGCATGGCATGTTGCACAGGACTGCGTTCGGTTCATAGACAAATTCGCGCCTGAAAACAAAGCTTTGCCGAGATTTTCAACAGAGCTGTAGGTCGATTTCTGCGCAAGCGCCACACCACCGGCCACGGCCAGTGAGGATACAAAAAAGACGAAAGCTTGAAGACGTCCGCCTGCCAATATAAATTAAACCCTATTGAAACGAAGCACTCCCATAATCTATAGGGGAGTGCACGAAAAAATGAACGTCGTAATTGCCGCACCCCAACACTCACTGCAACCGCCGATCGCGGTGGCAGGTATTGGGCAAATGCTGAAGACCGCATATAGTGGCAAACCGAGTTTTTTCGGCAACTGGAAACAGAAATCGAGACGGATATGAAACCGAAGATTTTCATCGATGGTGAGCACGGCACGACAGGACTGCAGATACGGTCCCGCCTGGCACTCCGTGATGATCTCAACGTCATCTCGATTCCTGAGGCCGAACGCCGCAATGATCAGATGCGGCAGGACCACCTGAACGAGGCGGATGTCGCCATTTTGTGCCTTCCCGACACGGCTTCACGGCAGGCCCTCGGCATGCTCGAAGGCAGCAATTCGACCCGTATTATCGACACAAGCACCGCCCACCGGACCGATCCGGACTGGGCCTATGGCTTTGCCGAAATGGACAGGGATCAGGCAAAAAAAATTGCTGAGTCGCGTCTTGTTGCCAATCCGGGCTGCTATCCGACCGGTGCTATTTCGCTGATACGGCCACTGCGGCTCAGCGGTTTGATGCGGTCGGACTATCCGGTGACGGTCAATGCGGTGTCCGGCTATACTGGTGGTGGAAAGCAGCTCATTGCACAGGTCGAGGATGAAGATCATGCGGACCATATTTCATCGCCGCATTTTGCCTATGGACTTTCACTGAAGCACAAGCACGTGCCGGAAATAAAGGAATATGGTTTGCTTGACCGCGAACCTTTGTTTTCACCGAGTGTCAGTCGTTTTGCACAAGGCATGATCGTTCAGGTCCCGCTTCATCTTGATATGCTGATCGGCGCGGTGACGATGGAAGATATCCATGCGGTACTGAAGGATCACTATCGCGGACAACAAGTCGTGAAGGTTGTTCCACTTGAAGAAAGCGGTCAGCTGGCACGCATCAGCGCCGAGGAACTGGCCGGGACAAATGGCATGAAGCTGTTTGTCTGCGGTGAGCCGGATGGCATGCACGTCAATCTGGTTGCCCTGCTCGACAATCTCGGCAAAGGCGCCTCCGGCGCCGCCGTCCAGAATATGAACCTCATGCTCGCCAGCTGAGGGTCAATCCGGGCTTCATCAGCTTTATTTATCTGGCGGCCGCTGCCACTGCACGGCCGCCCGCTTCTTCAATCGGATAACTGCCGACAAATGCCCGCCAGTGGGCAATGGCGAATGCAAGCACCACCAAAGCCATGCCCTGATGCACGAGCGCCCAGGAGACCGGCGCCTGATTGACGAGCGTTATGATGCCGGCCGCAGCCTGCACGCTCACCAGGAAAAACAACACGACCGAACGTCGGGCGTGTGTGGTTCCGGCCCCCCTGGCAATGCTGAAAAGCATGTGCAGCAGAACAATCAGCCACAGCGCGTAGGCAAACATGCGGTGCGTGAACTGAACGGTTTTTGCGTTCTCGAAAAAGTTTGCCCACAACGGTTTCATCGACAACAGATTGGCCGGCACCACGGCGCCGTCCATCAATGGCCAGGTATTGTAGGCAAGGCCCGCATCAAGGCCGGCAACCAGCCCACCGAGATAAATCTGTACCAGAACCATGATGGCAATCAGCCCGGCATAGCGGCGAGACGTCGCGGAAGGAGCGGCATCGCTGCTGTAATGTGCCAGCCCGCGCGATACCCAGATGATCGCCGCAAATATGATGCATGCGAGCGTCAGGTGGGTGGCAAGCCGGTACTGGCTCACATCGACACGGTCCACCAGCCCGGATGACACCATCCACCAGCCGATAAATCCCTGCAATCCGCCAAGCGCCAGAATGCCGACAAGCGGAAGCTTCAGCCGCGGCGCGATGCGCCCGGCGACCCAGAAGAAAAGCAGCGGCACACCAAACAGCACCCCTACCCCGCGCGCCAGCAGCCTGTGCGCCCACTCCCACCAGTAGATATATTTGAATTCGGAAAGGCTCATGCCCTCGTTGATTTGCTGATATTCGGGAATTTGCCGATAGAGCTCCAGTTCCTCTTCCCACTCGGCCTGCGATAGCGGCGGGATGACGCCGTGTATGGGTTTCCATTCGGTGATCGACAGTCCGGAATCCGTCAATCTCGTGGCCCCGCCGACAATCACCAGCGCGAAGATTGCCAGCGTGACAATTCCAAGCCAGACACGAATGGCGATACGGTTTTTGCTTTCGGCGCTGTTGGATCGTGGCGACGTCATTTAGACCTTCCGATTTGTTTGTCAGCCGACATTTGTAACAGTCGGCAACAGAACGCAAGCGCCATCTTGCCTCAGCCTTAACCGGAAAAAGGACTTGATCGGATCACTGTTTCCTATAACTCCAGCTTCAGCAAACAACCGGACGCAATTTGATCGAATGCCCGTACGCCTTCGAAAACTCATCGGCACATTCATTCTCGTCGCACTTGTGGTGCTTTATGCACTGGTTGCAACGACGGTAGCGGCATATCGCCTTGCAGAAGCGCCGTGGTGGGTCCATCTGCTCTATTTCTTCTTAACGGGTTTGCTGTGGGTCCTGCCCGCGATGTGGATCATTCGCTGGATGGAAAAACCGCAGCGTTAGATCGTATCTTGCCGTTACGCCATCAATTGATCCCGTATAAACAAGAAGCGTGATGAGGCCAAAAATCACTGCTATTTCCGGCTGTTAACCGTACGGGCAGTTTCGATTGGTCATTTTTGCATAAAACACAATATTTTAAGTCCGGCGGGATTATCATGCTGTGGGGGCGGATGTCTGTATCCGACAGCGGATGCCGGGGTTCTGCATGATTGACGGGATTTGAGCGGTGAGCGCATCAATTCAACAAAGGATGGCGGCAGACCTGCGAGGTGGTTTCAAGTGTTGAAGCCAGCCGAGAGGGTTAGTTTTACCCTGCAATGCTCCAGCAATCTCGAGCCGTTGGAAGCGGTTTGGCGCATGCTGGAAGCAGCGTCCGAATGCAGCATTCATCAAACCTATGACTGGTGCCGGGCGTGGACTGAGGAAACGGGTGCGAAGCCGCTGATTATCACAGCGACATATGCATCGGGACCAAAAACCGGCGAAACCGCCTTCATCCTGCCGCTGAATGTCAAAAGATCCGGCCTTTTCAAAGTCGCTTCCTATATCGGTTCATCCTACAACAATGCGAATTACGGCGTATTCTCATCCTTTTTTCTGCAGGATGCGGACGCCGATATCATGCAGGAAATACGCCGTCAGATAACCGACCTGCCTCTTGGAGTGGACTTCATCTACCTCGACCGCCAGCCGCACGAGCGGCGCGGACATTTCCATCCTTTTTTGTACTGGCCGTGTGTCGAAAATCAGAACCACGCGTTTCAGGTGTCGCTCGATGGCGGATTTGAAGCTGTGCTGTCGCGTGGCAATGCCAAGCGGCGCAGAAAAAAATTTCGCACATCCGAACGCAGGCTCGACGAACTCGGTGGCTACGATTACGTTCGGGCCAGTTCGCCCGAAGAGGCTGCTGAACTTCTCGACGCCTTTTTCGCGCAAAAAGCCGCCCGGTTTGAATTTCAAGGCATTCCAGACGCCTTCGCCGATGATCGGATCAAGGCTTTTTTTCACCGACTTGCTCAGGAAAGCCTCAGCCAGCAGCGAAAGTCGATCGAACTGTATGCGATCCGTTTGAGGCAGCATGACGATTTCATATGCGCGGTCACGGCGCTTTCGACCAAGGGCGCAGATGTGGTCTGTCAGTTCAGCTCGATTGCAATAGGCAACACGGAATATGCCAGCCCCGGTGAGATGCTGTTTTGTCTCGTCATACACGACGCCTGTGATTCGGGCGCACAGATTTTCGATTTTGGAATTGGCGACGAACAATTCAAACGATCCTGGTGCGATATTGAGACGGCGCATTACGACACGATGATCGCGATCACGCATCTCGGCCGCATCGGTGCACTGGGCGCCAGGCTGACGACAAATCTCAAACGATTTGTCAAAACGCATCCCATCGTATTCAGGCTGGCCAAGGCGATACGCCTGTGGATTTCACCTGCACAACGTTAGACCACGTCATGCTTTGGTAAATTATGCAGCGCTGCGATCGGGACGGTTCGGTGTACCGGCACCCGGGCTCATCATCAGCAGATGTTTGAATCCTTCCGAATAAAAATCGGTCAGATATTCAGTGATGACATGCTCTTCCGGCTGGACGACGGAGAAAATCATTTCGACATCATGGTCGTCCAGAAGTCGCTTGACGCCGGCAGAGTTGGCCGGGCCGCACTCCACGACAACAATTTCATAGACATTTGACACCGAGCCGATAATCGCCGGGAGTCTTTCGGCGTAATGCATCGCTTCGCCAGGATCGACCGTACCTTGGGGAAGAATATGCGCATTGGACAGCCGGTCGGCATGCAGCGCTTCGGGCACGGTACACTCATCGGCCAGAATGTTGGTAATGCCCGGCAGGTCGTTTTGCGGCACCATCATGCGGCTTGGACAGGCCGACCCCGTCATGTCGACCAGCAGGGTCTGCCTGCCTTCATTTGCCAGCATCCGGGCAAGCATAACCGATGTGGTGCTGCCTTTGTCTCCCTCGGGTGACACAACCACAGCGATCCTAGTTTCTGAAGCAATCAGGTGACCGGTGATTGCGCTGACGCTGTATTCGACGTCGGTTTCATCGATCAGCACATGTCTGTCCGTTTCCGGGGCCGGTGCATCGGCTTCGGCCGCCTCAACAATCGGTACCGGTTCGTATTCATCATCCGAATGCGGGACCAGATTGATCCTCTCGGCCTCTTCGACCACAGGCTCGTCGATATCGTGAGGCAGCGTTTCAATTTCGGGTTCGTCTTTTTCGGCCGGCGCGTCAGGCGTTGTTTCCATCACGATGTCCGACCCGGGTGGAGCCACCTCACGCTGCGGGATATAGGGTGCCGGTTTCGGAACTTCGATCTGATCCGCTTGAGCCGAGGCCCCAATCGGCTTCCCGTAATCGACCGGTTTCAAGGCCCTTCCGGAAAAGAGTTCGCGCATCATGATAATAATTGATGCAAGCAGAAATGTCACAAGACCAGCGATGATGACAATCGGCATGGTCTTTGGAAAATAGGGCTTGATCGGCACCAGCGCTTCCGAAATCACCCGAGCGTCGGCTGGAAGATTTCCGCGGTCCGATCGCGAAGCGGCTTCGCGGTAGCGGCTCAGATAGGCTTCCAGCAATTCGCGTTGAGCCGTTGCCTCGCGTTCAAGCGCCCTGAGCTCCACTTCCTCGCCGCCCGCACGGGCCGAATCTGCCTTGAGGGAATCGAGCTGGGCGACAAGTTCATTCTCCCGCAGCTGGGCGACCTCGGCTTCGTTTTCAAAACCCCGCAACAGGTTTTTTGCCTCCGCTTTTATCTGCACGTCGATATCGCGCAACTGTGAGCGCAGGCCCTTGATCCGCGGATGACCGTCCAGCAGGGTGACGGACAGATCGGCAATGTCCGACTGCAGTGCCGCCTGCCGCTCGCGCAGCCGCCTGATGACTTCCGACTGTGTCGTATTGGCGAATTGTTCGGTGGAATATCCGTCTTCAATGGCTTTTGCCACTGCTGTAGCGCGCGCCTGGGCCTCGGCCTTGTTGCCACGCACTCTGCTGAGTTCCGTGGAGATTTCGGCGAGCTGCTGTGTTGCGATCGTCGCGGTTTCGTTGACCAGCAGCAGACCGGACTTGGCGCGATATTCGGCAACCCTTGCTTCGGCTGTGCGCACCTTGTCGCGTAAATCGGCAATTTCTGGCTCCAGCCAGGCGGTCGTATCGGCATTGGAAATCAGCTTTGCGCCGCTCTGTACATTGAGATAGGCATCCGCAATCGCGTTGGCGACCTTGGCTGACAGCTGACGGTTCGTCGACCAGAAACTGATCGCTATGACCCGTGTTTTGGAGACCTGATAAACCGTCAGGTGTTTTCTGAACGTCTCGATCAGGCGTTCCTCCGGCGGAACATCGTACGGATCGCTGGAAACACCGAGCATGATGAGAATGCTCGTTGTAATGGAAGGCTTGGCGGCGGCGCTGAATTCCGGATCATCGACAAGATCGAGCTGTTCGGCAACAGACTTGATGAGGTTGGTGGAATTGATGATCTCCACCTGACTGCCGATACCCTGCTCGTCGAGATACTGGGCTTGCCCTCGCTCTGTTCGGTTCGCCAGGGAAAAAACCTGTTCCCGCGCTTCGATGAGCACGCGGCTTTCCGCACGGTAACGCGGAGCGATCGTTCCCGACACCACAAACGCAATCGCACACACAATGAGTATCAGGGATACGATTGCCAGACGGCGGTCCCACACGGCAACGAACAGGCGCGCGATATCGATATCCACATCATTGCCGTTCGTATGCGCGCGGGACATTGCAAGTCACTCCAATCAAGTTAGGCGAAGAAGTAAAAGATTATGGTAACGTAAGGGTTAAGCGCCTGTTTACCGATCGTTTACACATTGGCACCGCCAACCGCAATTTGAGCCTAATAACCGCCTATCTTCGCGAAAATGCCGCGCACTTTACCGGCCATTAACCTTAACCGGACGATAACAGTCCCCGTTCTGTTGTCTTATTGGGTTCTCAGAGTAATTGTGGAAATGGCGCTAGGTAAATTCAAAATTGCGGTCGCTCTTTGTCTGTCCGTCGTGGCGCTATCGCTGGCCGGTTGCTCCGGCTACAGGCCGGCGCCAAAGGCATTCCACCAGGCTGTTGTCCAGCCTTACCGGCTTGATTCAGGTGATAATCTGCGCATTACCGTTTTCGAACAGGAAGATCTCACGAACACCTACGCCATAGACCAGGCTGGGTATATTGCATTTCCGCTGATCGGATCTGTCAGCGCCCGTGGCCAGACCGTCAAGGAGCTTGAGGGGCAGATCGCGGGCCGTTTGAAGCAGGGTTACCTGCGTGATCCGGACGTATCGATCCAGGTCGATCAGCACCGCTCATTTTTCATTCTAGGCGAGGTCAATTCAGCCGGACAGTATACGTATGTTCCGGGGATGAATGTGCAAAACGCCATCGCAATTGCCGGTGGCTACACAGCGCGCGCCAATCAGGCCAACGCCGATATTACAAGGAAGGTCAACGGTGAGGTCATGACAGGCCGTGTAACGATATCCGATCCCATTTTGGCGGGCGATACGATTTATGTCCGTGAACGTCTGTTCTGACGGCTAGAGCAAGATGACTATGTCGGATCAGGGATCCTTGCGCATACTTCATTGCTTTCGCTCACCGGTCGGCGGCATTTTTCGCCACGTGCGGGATCTTGCGGAACATCACCACAAAGCGGGACACCAGGTCGGCATCCTGTGTGACAGCACAACAGGTGGCGCCCACGAAGATGCACTGTTTGACGACATCATGCCATTTTTGGATCTGGGTCTTACACGAACACCCATTCGACGGTCGGTCGGGCCGTCAGATCTCATCGCGTTCAATAAGTGCGCCAATGAAATAAGGAGATTGCAGCCGGACATTATTCACGGGCATGGCGCCAAGGGTGGCGCATTTGCACGTTTGATCGGCTCACGATTGCGGGTTTCCAGGTCTCGCGTAGCCCGCCTTTACTCGCCGCATGGGGGTAGCCTGCATTACAAAAGCTCCCGCCTATCAGGAAAATTCTATTTTGCAATCGAACGGTGGCTAGGGGGTTTTACCGACGGATTGGCGTTTGTCAGTGATTACGAGCGCCGCGCCTATATGAAGAAGGTCGGCTCGACCAGTGCACGCGAACGTCTGATTTACAACGGTCTTTCGGATGACGAATTCGACGATGTTGTGCCGGACAACAGTGCTGCCGATTTTATGTTTATCGGCATGATGCGGGACTTGAAGGGGCCGGATATTTTCATCAGCGCCTTTGCCCGCACCGAGCAGATTGTCGGCAGGCCGCTGACTGCTGTGATGATCGGAGACGGCGACGACAAATCGAAATATGAGGAAATGCTGCTGCAATCCGGGCGATCCGAGCGTGTAACCATGCGCTCCGCAATGCCAATCGCGCAGGCATTAAAACTTGGTAAAACCATTGTTGTGCCCTCCAGGGCAGAGTCCCTGCCCTATCTTGTGCTTGAGACACTTGCAGCCGGCAGACCTGTCATTGCCTCAAATGTCGGTGGCATACCGGAGATATGCGGGCCGGACAGCGGTGCCCTTGTTCCCCCGGACGATGCGGATGCCCTGGCAAAGACCATGGCCCTTTCCATTCAGCAGCCGGACAGCATTCTGCAATATCTGCCGGACAAGGCTGATCTGCGGAACCGCTTTTCAGCCAACAACATGGCAAGGCAGATGATCGACTTCTACCACGAATGCAGGGCGTGATTCTTTTCAATTGGATTTGAGAACTGCAGCAATCCAAACCATCAACACATAGTAATAAAAGTAATGCATAAAAAATCTATATCAACATTTTGTAATATAAACATTATTTAAGATCGAAGTCTTGAAATTGATCACCCATTCAATAAAACCCGTCAAATCCGACCGCAAGCGGCAACCGCCTTTCTCGCCGTGGTGGGACATCCAGATGCGCCCAGTCAAACAATATTAACAGCTGTATGATAGCAGTCATCTTAGTGAGCGGGATGCCTAAGCTGAAATTATGAGCGCGGAAAGTCACATCGGTAATAGCGACAAATTGCGGCCGCCCGCGAAAACGGCTTCGATCTCGCCCGCCGCCGGTAATGCCGCCGGGCAGCCATCCGAAAAAATCAGCAAACTCGCGTTGCAGATAGCCAGACAGCTCGGTGACGACAGTTATTCTCCCGCCATGATCACAGGCATGGCGCGGTTATTCGAAGTTTGCGGTCTGGGTCTTTGTGGTATCGGCATTTTTGTTTTCTACGTCATCCCGTCAGATGGTCTGATAACGGCCTATCTGCTCTCATGCATCGCCGGCGCGCTGTTCGCCGGATTGCTGTTCCAGATCAGCGATGCATATCAGCTGCAGTCGCTGCGTTCGGTTTTGCGCACTCTTCCGAAGCTCTTCATTTGCTGGACGATAACCTTCGCAATCATGGCGGTCGCCGCTTTCTTCATGAAAGTCGGAGAAGAATTCTCGCGGGTGTGGTTTGGGTCCTGGTATTTCGCCGGTATCTGTTTCCTCCTTGTCGGCCGCAATTTCATTGCCTTTGCCATAAGGCGCTGGGCCCGCGATGGTACAATGGAGCGCCGTGCGGTCATTGTTGGTGGCGGCAAGTCCGCCGAGCAGCTTATTCGCGCATTGGAACATCAGCCCGACAACGATGTCAGGATTTGCGGCATATTCGATGATCGCGGAGACCGCCGATCTCCCGCCATCGTGGCCGGCTATCCTAAACTCGGTAACGTCTCGGAACTGGTCGAGTTCGCCCGATTGGCCCGGATCGACATGCTGATACTCTCGCTGCCGCTGACCGCGGAAAAACGGGTGATGGAGCTTTTGAAGAAACTCTGGGTATTACCGGTCGACATTCGCCTTGCCGCCCATTCGAGCGAGCTTCGCTTCCGCCCGAGGGCCTATTCCAATATCGGCGCCGTGCAGATGCTCGATATTTTCGATCGGCCCATCAACGATTGGGATTCGGTGGCGAAGCGGATCTTCGACATCGTCTTCAGCCTGCTCGGGATCATCGTGTTTTCGCCGGTGATGCTCATCACTGCGCTTGCCGTCAAGGCGACGTCCAAGGGACCTGTCATCTTCACGCAGCAGCGCCACGGCTTTAACAACGAGGTCATCAACGTTTATAAATTCCGCTCGATGTATGCGGACAAAACCGATCTTTCCGCCCGCAACGCCGTGTCCAAGAACGATCCACGCGTTACGCCGGTCGGCCGTTTTATCCGGCGCACGTCGATCGATGAACTGCCGCAGTTCTTCAATGCCCTCAGAGGCGATCTTTCGCTGGTTGGACCACGCCCGCACGCCATCCAGGCGCAGACCCACGACAGGATGTTCGCCGAAGTCGTCGACGGTTATTTTGCCCGCCACCGTGTCAAACCGGGTGTAACGGGATGGGCACAGATCAATGGCTGGCGCGGCGAGATCGATGACGATGAGAAGATCAAGCAGCGTACGGCCTACGACCTCTACTACATCGAAAACTGGTCATTGCTGTTTGATCTGAAAATCCTGCTTTTGACACCGGTCAAACTGCTCAACACGGACAACGTGTACTGATGCAACATGCTGCCGCACAATCCGGGACACGGCCGTTTGCCGGTGCCGCATTGGCGAAGATGTCATTGGCGGTTAGCGTTTTTCTGTCGGCATTCGTGATTTACGAACCGGCGCCCTACGAACTCTATATGGCAGTCCTGATCGGCATCTGGTTTCTGTTTGGTCTGCGGCTTTCACGCAACAGCGGCATCCTTCTGACAATCCTGCTGTGCTTCAATCTGGGCGGTCTGCTTTCACTCACAGTCGTCGATGATATCGGCACGGATCTGTCGCTGTACATGGCGGTATCGCTGTTCCTGGCATTGTCCTCGGTTTTCTTTGCCGCTGTCATAGAAGCCGATGATTCGCGGTTGAAAATCATATTCAACGCCTATGTCATCGGTGCGCTCGCGACAGGCATGCTTGGCATAATGGGCTATTTCGACCTGCTGCCGTCGAGTGAGCTTTTCACACGATACGGCCGCGCCAAGGGCGCGTTTCAGGACCCCAACGTTTTTGGACCGTTTCTTGTTCTGCCGGCCTGTTTCCTGCTCCGCCAGACACTGACTGCCAGGCTTTCGACATCACTGCCGCGCGTGATGGCTCTTATCGTTTTAACCCTCGCCATTTTTCTCGCGTTTTCACGCGCCGCGTGGGGACTTTACGGGCTGTCGATAATCCTGCTCGTATTTTTTATACTGCTCAAACAGCGTTCCGCCGCATTTCGGATGCGCATACTTTTGATCAGTCTCATCGGCATAACGCTCTTGATCCTGACGTTGATCGCCGCGCTGCAATTCGAGCAGGTTTCGCAGCTCTTCACCGCAAGGGCGCAGCTCGTTCAGGACTACGACACTGCACAATTCGGCCGGTTTGACCGATATCGTCTCGGATTCCTGCTCGCCCTGGAAAACCCGCTTGGCGTCGGGCCGCTGATTTTCGGAACCATCTACGGTGAGGATACACACAATATCTGGCTGAAAGCCCTGATGGATTACGGCTGGCTCGGCTTCCTATCATACCTTGTCCTGGTGGTATGGACGCTGTCTGCGGGCTTCAAATGCCTGCTCAGGGATCGCCCTTGGCAGCCCTATTTCCTCTGCGCCTATATCGTCTTTTTGGGGCATATCCTCATTTCGACTTTCATCGACACCGATCATTGGCGGCACTTCTATGTTCTCCTCGGCATCGTCTGGGGATGTATTGGGCTCGAAAAACAGACAATGCGCCGCAGGCGACAACTCTCCGCCTGATGTGCCTATTTGCCTGCTTCGACCAGGGAGAATTTATCGACATCAAACATGCCGAGATCTGTAATCTTCAGGTGCGGAATGACCGGAAGCGGCAGAAACGCGACCTGTAGGAAGGGCTCTTCCAAAACGGTGCCCAAAGCCTCTGCCGCTTCGCGCAGTTTGACAAGTTTCGTGTGCATGACCTCATAGGGCTCCAGGCTCATCAACCCGGCAACCGGAAGACTGATTTCCGCGAGCACCTTGCCGTCATCAACAACAACAAATCCGCCTTCGATTTCGCCCATCCGGTTCGCCGCAACGGCCATGTCGTCTTCATTGGCGCCGACGACGCATATGTTGTGACAATCGTGACCAACGGTCGAGGCGATCGCCCCGCGTTTGATGCCGAAACCCTTCACAAAACCGATGCCGATATTGCCGGTTTTGCCGTGACGCTCAACAACAGCAATCTTGATCGCGTCCTGATCGAGGTCGATCTGCGGATGGCCATTGCTGAGCGGCAGCGTCATACGCAGATGTTCAGTGATTATTTTTCCCGGTATCACGCCTATCACAGGCACGTCGCCATCATAGGCTGGCGACTGCAGTTCTTTGGCCGTGACCGGCCTTGCCTCGACGCTGTTGCGGCCTGTCGGCGCGACCTGTCCGCGGGTGTTGAACGCGGCGTCGTCCACAAGGCGGCCACCGCAGATCACCCTATCGACGCTGCAGGTCTCGAGATCACCGAGCACTACGATGTCGGCCCTCCATCCGGGCGCGACAAGTCCGCGATCGCGCAGTCCGAATATCCGTGCACCGGATATGCTGGCAGCCCGGTAAATGGCCAGCGGTTCGACACCGGCGGCAATCGCGGTGCGGATCATATGGTCCAGGTGACCCCATTCGCCGATATCGAGTGGATTTCGATCGTCCGTGCAAAGCGCAATGAACGCAGAATTGCGCTCGGTGATGATCGGTATGAGCGCTTCCAGGTCTTTAGAGACCGAGCCTTCACGTACCAGGATGTGCATTCCTTTTCTGAGTTTTTCCAGCGCTTCTTCCGCCGTTGTCGTCTCATGATCCGTTCGTATGCCCGCCGCCAGATAGCCGTTGAGATCGAACCCGCGCACCTGTGGCGCGTGGCCGTCAATCGGCACATCGGAGAACGCATCGAGCTTTGCAAGGCATTCCGGATCCTTGGCAAGGACACCCGGATAGTTCATGAATTCGGCAAGTCCGACCACCTTGGGATGGTCCTTGAAAGGTAACAGGTCGGAAACACCCAATGCAGCGCCGGATGTCTCGAATGATGTGGCAGGCACGCAACTGCTGAGCTGCACCCGGATGTCCATCAGCGTATGGCCGGCGCATTCCAGAAAATACCGGATGCCGTCCGTACCGATGACGTTTGAGATTTCATGCGGATCGCAAATCGCCGTCGTGATGCCGCGCGGCAGAACACAACGGTCGAATTCAAATGGGGTCACCAGTGAGGATTCAATGTGCAGATGGGTGTCGATAAATCCGGGTACCATGGTTTTCCCGGATACGTCCATTTCAGTCACGCCCTCATAGTCACCGCAGGTGCCGACAATGGTATCGCCGCAGATGGCTATGTCCGTGTCGATGAGGGAGCCGGTAACGAGGTCGAACAAACGCCCGTCCTTGAGTACAAGATCAGCCGGTGTATTTCCTGCGCCCTGATCGATACGCCGCCTCAGTTCCTCACTCATCAACACACTCCGATTTCACATCAGCGTCAGGCCAGGTTGGCGCACCATCCGCTTTCTTCATCAACTATCTAATCGGAAAGCGATAGCAAAATCATGGCGTTTGTTACAGCCAGCCATTCGGTAAAGGTTTCAGGGCGTCAGACAATAGAAAGGGATGCCGGTTCCGCTGCGTTTAGTAATCCCGCTCGAAGAACAGGCCGGCCTTGGAATTGCCGTCTGTGTCCGCCTCGCCACGCGCCTTGAGATTGTCGGTCAGGTCCAGGTCGATCGTCACCCGGCCGGAACCGCCCGACAGTCCTTTTTCGACGTTCAAATAGGTGCGGTCATTGATATAGCGCCCGATACCAATCGACGTGCTGCCGTCTGGATTGTCGGTATTGACATCGACGTCGGCAAGACCGGCCAAGCCCCGCAATCTGCCGAGTACCCCGCCGCTCTCACCCGCGCCGCCGATTGCCGAAAGCGCATTTGCAAGTTGTGCGATCTGGATCGTCGACAGTTTTGAAAGATTTTTGCCGAAGAACAGATTGGCGAGGATCTCATCCTCAGGCAGTTGCGGTGAAGACGTGAATGAGATTTCCGGATCTGACGCCGTTCCGCTTACGACAATGGAATAGGACGCGCCGCCACTCCGGGTGGTGGTCCGGAAATTCAGTTCAGGATCAACTGTTCCTGTGAAGGTTATCGTGCCGCGGTCGAAATCAAAACGCTTTGTCAGCATGTCGATGCGGCCTCTGATCATCGAGAAACTGCCTTTGATACGCGGGTCATTGGTCGTACCGCCTATGTCGATGGAGCCGCCGAATTCCGCATCGATCCCCCTTCCTCTGAGGAATATCCTGGCCGGTGCTTTCACGGCGATGTCAAGGATCAAGCCACCGGAGTTGGCCGTGCCGCCAGACGATTCGTCGGCAGGTGGTGCAAGTTCGCGGGCCTGTTCGACAACGCTGCTTGGGGCATTTTTGTGAACGACGTCGATGAATGGGATGGACGAAGGCAGTTGATCCGGAACAGTGATATCCGTGCGTTCGAGCGTAATCGTACCGACAATCTTGCCGGAATTCAGCAACGGACCCTCAACGGTGAGGTCAGCATTGAGTTGAGCCGTAACAATCTCGCTGATATAGGTTCCGTCCTTGACCGCAAGAGTGAGGTTTGCCGGCAACCCGCTGGCCGTGTTGAGGCTGACACTGCCACCCGCCGAAATCGTGCCGCTCGAACCGAGCCTACCCTGCAACTGATCGATCCGCGCGCTCGATCCGTCAAAGGAAATGGATGCATTGATTTCCCGAATCGTCAGCGATGTGTTCGTGTCGATGAAATCCGCTCCGGATGTGGTCACTTTTCCATTGATCGCCGGGCTGCTGGCTTTGCCGGTAACGGTCATCGACAGCTGTGTTGTGCCTTCGAGCAGTATGCCCGAATTGGCCAATGGAAGGCTCGCCAGTTCCAGCGGCGCCTTGCCCTCGACCTTGAGGTTCAGTCGTGGCCCGTCCTGCACCGCAACTGTGCCATTGACACCGAAATCGATGCCGCTTCCGGTGGCATTGGTTTGCGTCGTCAGCGTTCCGGATGCGAATTTGCCGGTTGAACGAACCGCAAGTGCCGGCATGCGCACACCGCGCGTCGCCTCAACAGAGAAATCTGCGATCCTCAGATCATAGGAGACATTGGGGTCCGATGGTTCGCCGGATATGCTTGCACTTCCGGACAGTGTGCCGCTCTGCCCGAGCCCCGTGGCTGCGACATTTTCAATAAGTGAAACGGGAAACAATCTGATTTTGACATCGAGGGCCAGTTCGTTCTTCGCTGTGCCGCCGACGGCAACCGTGCCGTTGACGCCTAAATCGATACCGCTCCCGGTGGCATCAGTTTGCGTCGTCAGCGTTCCGGACGCGAATTTGCCGGTTGAACGAATTGCGACCGCCGGCAACCGCACACCGCGCGTGGCTTCAATCGAGAAATCCGAAATGCCCATATCATAGGAGACATTGGGATCCGATGGCTCGCCCCGTATGGTCGCTGTCCCGGACAGGCTACCGGTCTGCCCAAGGCCCGTCGCCGCGACATTTTCAAAAAGCGCGACCGGAAACGAACTGATTTTGACATCAAAGGCAAGCTCGTCCGCCGCTGTCCCGCTAACGACCACTGTTCCCGAGCCGACCTTGAGCGTTGCGGTATCCACGTTGGTCCCGTCTTCGGCAATCGTCAGCGAAACCGGATTTGTCAGCTGAACCGGAATAGACCGGACGGTTGCGTTGGCTTTGAAGAGCTCAATCGTTGTTGTCCCGTGTTGGGACGAAACTTCCCCTTCGAGGTCCATCGGTGAATCGAAAAGGCGCCCCGATACGGAAAATGGCAAAAGCTCGGGGCTTCCCGATACTCGTGCATCAACGTTCTCAACCGTCGTGCCGGAAGCTGTGACCGACTGCGCGGTTGCAGTTGCAACAAACGCTTGAACATCGCTGAGGTCGTCCACCTCGACTTTCAATGCGAGCGTCGAGGTTTCGACCGGGCCCGCATCGATCTTCGGCGCTGTGAAATTGGCGGTGACCGACTGCTTGGCATTTTTTTCAGCAAATACGACCGACCCTGAAAGCGATCCGGAAAGGTTCTCCTGCAACAACAGCGGGCCAAGCTCCTCGAGCGACGTAACGTCTACATCGAGTTCGCCGGTGAGTATTCCGGCAGCATTCGCAACCAGCTTGCCGTTGGCCCTGGCTCCAGGCACGCTCACATCAAGTGAATCGACCACCGGGGCGCCATTCTGTCCGCTGGCCACGGTTGCCTTGACCGAAACGGGCTGCCCCTCATAACGACCGCTGACTTCCAGATTGGCTTTCGGATTGTTCGCTGTGGCAATACCGCTGGCAGAGATGGAGAAATCTGCAAGCGGCTTTTCGAGAATGGAAATGTCGACGCCATCTGCCCGCAATTCATAGTTTGGCGCATCGGCAGCTCCAGACAGGCTGAGGTCAACATTGAGCCCGCCCACCAGGCCGTCGCGAAACGCCGAAAGGTCGGACAGCGACAAGTTCGACTGGACCTCAATCGATCCGTTTATGAGCTGGCCGCTTCCCGATGCAACCAAATTGCTGCTGCTTACCTTGAGATCGGTGAACACCAGGGTGCCGATGCTCTCCTGTTTCACATTGCCCGAAATTCGGGCCCTCTTTGATCCAAGGACCTTGCTTAGCAAATCCTGGTCCGGTGCTTCGACATCCGCCACTGCGAGAATGTTGAATGCGTTTTCAGCGATGTTGATTTGCCCGCTCGCCTTCAGATCGACGGCGGACGTTTTCAGCTCCGCCTGAGTCAGTTCAATCGCGCTCTTTTCAAATGATCCGTCTGCCGACAGACGGACACCGCCACTCAACAACCGGTCGAGCTCTCCCTGTCCTGTTGAAACGGATGCGGCATTGAGTTCTATGGTTGCCGTACCGGTCCGGCCAAGAAAATCAATGTCTGATGATTGACCCGACAGGGTCACATCCGAAAGCGAATTCGCTCCATCCGAAAGCGATTTTGAAGAACCGGTCAATGACCAGTCGGCCTTGTCGAGACTTCCCTTGAGAGAAGATTTGACCTGAGTGTAACCGATATTGAGCGTTGTATTGTCATCGACAGCAAACGCGACGTCGGACCCTTGTGTGCCGAATGCAATGTCGGCATTGAGATCGACGGTCCCGGCATCGGCCAATACGCCACCCGAGGCAGTCACCGAAAGCAGCGCGGATCGCGCTGACAGCGTATTGATTTGCAGCGTTCCCTGTCCGTCGCGTTCCACCGACAGCTCGATATGCGTGTCGCCGGCAAACAGCGGAGAAAAGCGCCTCGGCAGCAAGGCAGCAAGATACCCCTTCAACACGCCATCCACCTTCTGGCGGTCGTCGGTCAATGAGAGCGCCACATTGCCTTCAACGGTTTTTGCGCCGTCGAGTTCAACGGCAAGGTTCGCCTTCCAGTCGTCAATCGGCCCGCTTCCGTTCACATTCACGTTGATCGCGGGAAGCCCGTAGATATCGAGCGCGCGTGCAAGAAGCCCGTCCGCGGGCTCGCTCGCAGCGAGTTTGAGTGCCAGTTCCTTGCTGTCGGGTGCAATAGTCCATTCAGCTAAGACCTCGCCCTGTGTCCCGTCTATGCGCACGAGATCCAACACGCCGGAGATATCAACAGGTTCGTTTCGCAACAGAACAGATCCGGTGAGCTGCAGCCGTGCGGCTTCTCCCAGGACCGGCTCATCCAGCTGCAGATCGCGCAAAAAGATGTTGTCGACCCGTATCGGTATGGAGGGCATGGCCGACCCGCCGGATTGATCGCTTTGTGCAGGGGCTTCCGGACGTCTCGCGACCGCCAGCTTTCCGATCGATAGCCGGCCAAGGTCGACCTCACCCATGATCAGTTCGCCAATGGCGATGTCGGCCTCTATGTCGTCTGCGGTCAGCCAGACACCTTTGCCGTCTGCAACGCTTACTGATCCGATTTTGGGACTACCGCTCAAGACACCTTCAAGATCCGTGATCTCGACCGTTCTGTCTTCGGAACTGGCGGCGGAATTGATCAGCGAGGCCGTAAACCTCAAACCGGGACCCGTGCCCAACAACGCAAAGACAAGCAGCACGGCCAGCAGTACTATGACAACCAAAGCTACCAAAATGCTAAGCAGGCGTTTCATCGGGCATAACCGGTCATGGGATTCGCAAACCTATTATAGCGCAACACGCCTAGAATATAGTGCAACACGCCTAGAGCGTATCTTGTTTATACGGAATCTTTTGACCGGAGCGATTTTGGTCGCTGACAAGGCGGATTGCGCGCCGTGGTGCCATCCCACCACAAGTGCAGGCCAACGCAGTCAGAGGGCAAAATCGCCCGGCCCAATTGCCGCAGCATATCAACAGCATAGTCCTTCCTGGGTGGCGGACAATCGGCCCATCGACTTTGTTGCGCCGCTTGCCCGATGCACCACATCGCGCTACGCGACGCGCCTAGCCGAGTGAGCTGATTTTCCGCCATCAAATGATCCCGTATAAACAAGACACGCTCTAGAATGCCTGCCCAAGGCCAAGATAGATGCCAAAATCGGGATCACCGTCAATTTTGTTGAGCGGAATTCCGACATCGAGACGAAACGGTCCGACCGGCGTAAGATAACGCACGCCCGCGCCCACTCCCGTATACCAGGTGCCGCCCTGACCCGGCGTCGACGATGTAAAGGCACCGCCGCTGTCGACAAAAACGGCAAGACCGATTGTTTCAGTCAGACTGTAACGCGCTTCGAGTGAAGCCTCCACCAGCGACAGCCCACCGGTTAGCATATCACCGATTCGCGGACTGGCCAGCTGATAGCCGTAGCCGCGAATGGAACCGCCACCGCCGGCATAAAAGCGCCGGTCGGCCGGAATTTGTGACAGAGGGGTGCCGATAATGGATCCGGCTGCGATTTTGCCGGCCAGCACCAGAGTCCGCTCTTCATTGACGGCCCGGTATGTGCTGAAAGCCGCCTGCATCTTCAAAAAACTGTTGCCGTTTTGAGCGTCATAGGTTGGCTCGGCAGCCAGCAGCAGCCGATATCCCGATGTCGGATTGAGCTTGTTGTCACGCGTGTCCTGGATTGCCTGTATCGGAGTGGAAATCAGCAGGCTGGTGGTCGGTCCGGTGGTATCCTGATAGTCGGCATATTCGACATTCAAGCCGATTTCCCCCGACAAATGGTCATTGAACTCGCGTGATAGCCCGACGCTGCCGCCAATCGATTGTTTTTCGAAGGCGTCGGTGTCCTGGTATTGCGCTTCGATGCGCGATTTGAAAGTCGTCGTCGGGCCCCAAACCCCCGGCTTGGTGAACGTCGCCGCAATCAGATAGTCAAATGATGTCGAGAGATTCGAACGCCCGACGCCCGAAACCGCACCTTCGATGCGCAAGGATTCCGCCCGGCCGAACAGGTTCCTGTGGACCCAGAATGTTTCGGCACCAAGGCCGTCATCCGTCGCTGCGGTGACACCGACGCCGAATGTGCGTGGCTTTCTTTCGCTGACTTCAATCGAGATGGCGACCGAATTGCCCGGCCCTGGCTGTTCCGCCTCCGAGATCACGACGCTGTCGAATACACCGAGCCCGCGCAGCCGCTTTGCACCATCGGCAAGCCGTTTGGGGCTGAAGGTCGCACCAACGGGAATATTGGCCTGCTGAATGATGAATTCCGGATCGACATCCTCGGCACCGCTGACGGAAACCTCGCCGAAGACCGTCAGCGGTCCGGGATCAAGACGCAGATCCACCTCGAGTTCACGATCGTTGTGATCCGCTATCATCTCGCGGCTGGCAATCCTGGCAAAGGCATAGCCCTTGTCGCGCCATGCGGAGACGAGCTTTTTCTCCGCCGCAACGACAACCTCCGATCGCGCCGGCTTTCCGGCAACGACGCCGAATTCGGTGAGGTTGATCCGCTGCCCGGTGGTTGTAGCCGCATCGGGCGAGGCAAATGTGAACGCCGGTCCGGTCTGGATATGGATGACCACGTCGTTGACACCGCGATCGAGTACGGCATCGATAGGCACGACTTCAAATGGATTGCCATTGATAAGGATATTGACAGTGCCGCCATAGCGCGCTGCCGAAAACAGGGCTGCAACCAATCTCTTTTTGTCGTTTTTTGCGCGGGTCAGCAATCCGATTGTGCCCGATGGCGGTTTTCCCCTTTTTGTAACCAGCAGCGAAACCGATTCGAGCCGCTCCTTCAGTTTCGAATCGTCAACCGTGAGCTCGACTTTGTAGTAAATGGGATCCGGAATGTCCTCTGCTGCCTGCTCGGTCTGTTTTTTTTCGCCCCACAGGTGTATTCCGAACAGCTCAAAGGCAAAGGCGGGTGTTGCGACGGGCAAGCCAAGCACCAGCGCAACGGTAATTCCGGCTGCCAGAGCCTTGATTCTATGTGGAATACGCCGATCTCGGTTCATCCATCAACTGACAGGATCAGCTGGCACCGGAAGGCAGAAAAACGCGAACCTGCCCAAACTCCCCAACGTGCCCATGCCGGCCTGCACCACCCTTCCCTACACGAGACAATCATCGCCGAAAAACTTGCACGGCGAACTGTCATTTCTACCCCGGAAGAGGCACTGCGGCCAGTGTTCCGGAACGCTGCACACATCCGCAAAGGGCATATTTGTGCCCGATAGTTGCATTGCTACAAATGTTAGGCCCCAATCCTCACCAAATCCCAACCGAATTCGACAAGCTATTGTTAACCGAATCGAGCACAGAAATCGAGCGGTCTGATCTATTGTAAGTTAACGCTCAAAGCGCCGACTTTATTTCTTCCTTCCAGTTATCCCACTGGGTTTCATCACCTTTCAGGCCAAGTATTCCCTCTTTGATTTTGGCCATACCGAAACCCCATGCCTGTTCGACCTTGACATGCGGAGGCATGACAAATTCGCCGGCCGAGACAATCGCATCGATAAGAAAGGCTTTGTCGGATTTGGATGCAGCCTCGATTGCGGGCATGATTTCCTCGGCCTTTTCAACACGAACGCCGTCGCCGCCGCAGGATTTGGCATAGGCGGCAAAATCCGGATTGACCAGATGCGTTGCCGCGGCGTTGTAGGGATAGCCGGTAACCGCCATTTCCATTTTCACGAATCCGAGTTCACTGTTGTTGAAGACGACGACTTTCAGTGGCCAGCCATAGCGAACGGCGGTGACAAAATCCTGCATCGCCATACCGAAACCGCCGTCACCGCACAGCGCCCACACCTGACGTCCGGGATCGCACGCAATGGCACCGAGCCCTGTTGGATATCCCGAGCCGAGCGATCCATGATTGAATGAGCCGACCATTCTGCGCCCGCCATTCAGTCGCATTTGGCGCGCCAGCCAGACTGTGCATTCGCCGACATCGGAAGCAAAAACCGCATCCTCAGATGCGTGATCGGATATCGCTTTTGCAATCAGCTGCGGATGCAGCGGCTCGCTCTTGTTGTCAAGCGAACCCTGTTTGTCCATATGCTTCAGCCATGAATCGGAACGCTTTTTTTGCTTGGCCAAATAAGAATCATCCGTTTTGTCCTTGATCAGCGGCGTCAGCAGCTCCACGGTTTCCTTGACCGTTCCGACCATCCCCACCGTGATCGACGCCCGGCGTCCGACATTTCCTATACGGCGATCCACCTGGATGATTTCCGGCCCGTCGGGCAGAAACCACTCATAGGGGAAATCGGTTCCGAGCATGAGCAGCACGTCGCAATCGCGCACTGCATGATAACCGCCCGGGTTCCCGATTAGGCCTGTCATCCCGACCACCGGACCGTCATCATAGTCGAATATCTCCTTGCCCTTGAGCGTGTGGGTAACCGGCGCATGAATGCGCTTGGCAAGATCGATGATCATGTCCTTGGCTTCCGAACATCCGGCACCGCAGAAGAACGCCACTTTCTTTCCCTTGTTGATTATGTCCGCGGCACGCTCGATCTCCGATTGGGGTGGAATGATCGCTGAATGCTGGGTCACGATGTGATACCGGGACCGCAGGTTTGGCACCGTTTCCTCGGTCACGTTGATCGGCAGTTCGATGCGTACGACATCTCTATCGATCAGCGCCCGTTGAATGGCAATCTGGGCAAGGCGTGGCATCTGATCGGGTGCATTGATGACAGCCTGGAACGCGCAGACATCGTCGAACATCTTCTCCAGGTTGACTTCCTGATGATAGTTTGTGCTGCGGTCCTTGTGACCGATCTGACCGGTTACGGCGACAACGCCGGCCCCCTCCCGCTTGGCGCTGTACAGCCCGTTGATCAGATGCAGCGCACCCGGCCCGACGGTCCCGGCGCACACCCCTATGCCACCGGTCAGCGCCGCCTGGCTATAAGCCGCATAGGCGGCGTTTTCTTCGTGCCGCATTGCGATCCATTCAAAACGGCCGTCCTGTCTTATGGCTTCCAGCAAAGGATTGAGAGCATCACCGGTCACACCGAAGATCTTTCGCACGCCGGCCGCATGAAGGTTGTCCAGCAGAACCTCGCAGACGTTTTTCTTCGATGTCATGATAGTCTCCTGTTAGATGTCGGATTGATAGGCGGGCACATTACGACGGAATCTCCCGCACCTGCAGGTTGCCGCAGTATTTCAGATCAAGACTATTTTCGACAGGGAATGATCGACCATGCAAGCGCTTTTTGCCATTGTGCTCAGATGCTTCCGGAATTGCGCTGTACATATGGCATGACATTGCGCCGCTTGACGCCCTGTTGTTCTGCTGGCAATCGTTGCGGCAGCCGCAGGAACAGCCACCGGCAGGCAGAACCATGGATGAGGGTAGACAATGACCCAGTCGGCCGCCTATGACGATGACAACATATTCGCCAAAATCCTCAGAGGCGAATTGCCCTGCCACAAGGTTTATGAGGACGCGGGAACATTTGCCTTCATGGACATCATGCCAAGGAGCGACGGTCATTGTCTTGTTATTCCCAAAACACCGGCGCGCAACATCCTCGATGTCGAGGCGGGCGCACTGGCCGACGTTATCGCCACGACGCAGCGCCTGTCGAAAGCGGTCATCAAGGCATTTGACGCGGATGGCGTGACAATCCACCAATTCAACGAATCCGCCGGCGGACAGCTCGTCCATCATCTTCATTTCCATGTCATTCCAAGATTTGAAGGCGTCAAGCTGCGGCCGCACACCGGCGACATGGAAGACAATGAAGTTCTGAAGGCCAACACGGAAAAAATCCGACGGGTGCTTTAGCGGGTAGGCAGAGCTTTCTGTAACAAAAATACAAAAGGCGGCCCACAGGCCGCCCTTGTTGAATCATACGGATAGTACGTTCGAATCAGCTCGCAATATAAGCTTTGATCTCTTCGGCTTCGCGTTCGACCTGCTCGATCCGCATGCGAACCACGTCACCAATGGAAACGATCCCGCCGATTTTGCCGTCGGTTTCCACCGGAAGGTGTCGGAAACGGCCTTCGGTCATCATTTCCATCAACTGGTTGACCGAAAAACTCTCCTCGCAAACCTTGACCTTCGATGTCATGACTGTGGAGACCTTGTTGTCCAGTATCGCTGGACCATTCTCCGCGAGGGCTCGCACAATGTCGCGTTCGGACAGGATACCGCATATCCTGTCGGACTGATCGACAACGACAATCGCACCTATTTTATGTGTCGAGAGCTGCTTGCCCGCGTCCGCGACCGTAATATCCGGCCCAACGGTGACCACGTCCCGACCCTTTTGATCCAATATTGCTTTAACCGTCATCGTGACCTCCTTTTGCCCAGGAACCGGCGGCACACATCGCGGACGGAGCCCGCGAAATATGCACGCTCGCAACTGCTCCAAGCCCATGGTGCGCGGGTTGATTGTGAATTGCAAGCGCAACCCGGACCCGAAATTTGTGGATTGCAGCAATTTCCCGAATGAAACGAACGGGATTCTGTTTTTGAAGATTCATATTTAAACTTTTGTTTTTGTTACTCTTTTAGAGTGATGACGGGATAAACGCATCCAAACGCCATCACCCATTGGGTTCAACGGCCAATGCCGTTTTCTCACCACCCGCTTAAGCGGTTTCGCGTTGGTCAAACAGCGGAAACAGGAAGAATCCGAATAGAAACCCGCCTATATGGGCTTCCCAGGCAATTTGCGCGCCCTCTTCGGCCCCGGCGGCAAATCCAAACGCGGCTATCGCATTGATGGCAAACCAGATCGCAACATAGGTAATGACGGTGCGGTTCATCATTGCCTGTTGAAGACTTTGCAGAGGCAACAGATGTGCACGCAGCCGGTCAAATCGCATATTCAACGGAAAGGCAAACCGTGCCGCCGCACCCATGAGCGCCGAGACCACACCGGACGCGCCGATCATAGGCACATTGCTGCCCTGGTTCACCGACCAGTAAATCGCCGCCGCACTCACAGAAGAAAGTATCCAGAATATCAGAAACTTAGCAGTCCCAATCCGTCTCGCAACAATGGTGCCGAATGCCATCAGCCAAATGGAATTGACGATCAGGTGCGCAAATCCGCCGTGCAGAACCGAATAGGTAACCGGGGTCCACAGCCAGGCGAAACTCTGCTCCGACGCCCCCAGGGAATACCGCAGCGGAATGAATCCGCCTTCAATCAGAACCTGATAGTCCTGCACGCGCGTCAGCAGGAAATCGCGACCGAGCTGAAGCAGCCACATAAGGGCCAGCATCCAGACAATGATCGAAGGCAGATTGAACATTGGCTGGCGCCCGCCGGGCATATTTGCCCTTTTATCGGCCTCGCCTGAATCATCAGCCCGCTGACTGCCTGCCATAAGAGCGCCTTTCACACACACAAAACTGCCTGATTCATATAACAGCGCCGGACAAAAAAAGAAGCCGTTTGACAATGTTGTCAAACGGCTATGGTCGGGCCCCACCCGATCCGGAGTCTGTGCTGTGTGCTGCAGAATTTGCAGCCAATGAAGTGTTGCAAAACCTATGACACAGGCTTTTCGCATCGGCAACGTAAAGCAGTTGTTAACCTTAATTTCGGCCCTGGCCGACCACCCGGTTTTTGCAACCTGGGTTAGAATCGCATGGTTAATACTTTCAAAATTGCACAAAATGTAAGACCCGCTGATTACCGCTTGTTAACCAGAACGCCCTATTGTGAAAACACATAATGAAGGATCGGAACATACCCTCATGCATTTTGCAAAAGGATCGGCACAGGCGATTTTGAGCGAACCGGAAGATGACACGACATATCAAAATGTCGTCGTCAACCTGCACGGCCGGCTGATGTGTGCCGATTTTACCGAGTATGAATGCGTTGCGATGGAAATGTCTCCGGGCGAAGTTCAGTTTAAATGCGCAGCCCTGCCGCGCATCACGGAACGTATCGTTTCCTACATCGATCATATTGGCCGCATCGAGGGAAAAGTAACCGAGATGCTCGACGCCGGTTTCAGGATTGCGGTCAGCGCGACGGACAGAAAACGACAGAAGCTGGCTGCGCAGCTGACCTGGTTTGCCAACCGCAATGAACTCGGTTTGCCTGAAGACCGCCGTCATGAGCGGATTGTGCCACGCAATCCGAATGCCGAAATCAGATTGGCGGACGGCGATACCTATCCCTGCCGTATTGTCGATCTGTCGATGTCAGGTGCCGCCCTGGAGCTGGAAGAGCGGCCGGAACTGGGTACGCAGGTTATCCTCGGCACAATGCGTGCGCGTGTCGTGCGCCATTTTGATGACGGCATCGCCATCGAGTTTGCGACGATACAGCCGCCAGAATCTCTCGAAAACTTCATTTAAGAACCTGCTTTGAACCAAAGCATTGCCAGCGCGCGGCGCAGTTGATGCGGGTTCGCATCGGCCAGCAGTTGGCCTTCAATCTGCCCAAGGCAGGAGATGTTCCCAGGTTATTTGCGATATCAGTGGCACACAGCCGCTGCTTCCGACTTGATCTTCTGGAGCCATCGCACAGCCTTTTGCGACAATAGTCCGGGGCTGAAACGACCGGGCCGCTGCGCAACTTTCCAGACAGTTAAAAATTCCGAGCAAGTTTTATACTTATTTGAATATAAATAGTTTCAAATACGGATACAATTAATACTTGTTTCTACTGTATATATTTCCGTGATGTAAAAACATAGATGGCATTGTGCCCCCAGAGAGACGGGGAGAATTCGCAATGAAAATCACGGCATTGGTAAAGGGCACGCTCATAAGTGCATTGCTTTCTTTGCCGCTTGGTGCGCAGGCGTACGCATCCAACATGACAACGCTCGGCATCACCAGCCAACCCGTTGGGCATTATGATTTCTGCCGGGCTAATCCGGGCGAATGCAAACAGCGCTCCGGCCGGTCAAAGCCGATGAAGCTGACCAAATCAGCCTGGAATAAGATCCTCAAAATCAATTACAACGTCAACCGGGCAATCCGTCCGAAAACGGACATGGAAATGTTCGGTGTCGAGGAGGTGTGGTCATTTCCCAAAACTGTGGGTGACTGCGAAGACTATGTGCTGCTCAAGCGGCACATGTTGATGAATGCCGGTCTGAAGGCGTCCGACCTTCTCATAACGGTGGTGCGCCAGCCTGACGGTTCGGGCCACGCCGTGTTGACGGTTCGCACGGATCTGGGTGACTTCATCCTGGACAATATGCGCAACAAGGTGCTGCTGTGGTCCGACACCGAATATACATTCCTGAAACGTCAGTCGTCACACCATTCTGGCAAGTGGACCAGGCTGAAACAAAGCCGGTCGACGACGGCTGTGGGCAGTATTCAGGGAAAATGACGCTTGAGAAGGACGCCGGTTCGCTGCACGCGAATTCCTGGACTTTAATGCAATTTTGAATGCGGGACACGCAAACAGTAAGGCCTTGGTCAGTCCCCACCCTTCCCGTCTCAGACCAGGCCTAGGGAGCCGGCTTTTAGTCGGCTCCCTCCCCAATTCCAGACATTGCGAATAGCTAGTCGATGCGGACGAGATTGCCGGCAAATCGCAGGGCATTCTCGACATATTGCTGCGCCGACCATTTGAGCGACGCAATCGCCTTTTCGTCAAGCACGCGCACCGGTTTGGCCGGTGCACCGATCACCAGGCTGTTGTCAGGGATCTCTTTACCTTCCGTGACGAGTGCTCCTGCACCGATAAGGCAATTGTTGCCGATCCGGGCACCGTTCAGCACGGTCGCCCCCATGCCGATCAGGCTGTTGTCGCCGATCGTGCAGCCATGCAGCATCGCCTTGTGGCCAATGGTGCAGCCGGCGCCGATCGTCAGCGGAAATCCCATATCCGTGTGAAGCACGCAATTCTCTTGGATATTGCTGCCCGCTCCCACCGTGATTTGCTCATTGTCACCGCGCAGCACACTTCCAAACCAGATACCCACATCCTCTTGCAAAACGATGCGCCCGATGAGCACCGCCGTATCGGCCACCCAGTAAAAGCCGTCCGGCATCACAGGGCTGGTTTCATCGAGTTTGTAGAGCGGCATGAATTCCTCCATTGCGAAACGGCCACGGCCCCAACGCCCCTGAACCGCGACTTTTTTTCGGGGTCTGAAGAAGCATGAAATTTACGGCCCCTTAACCATAATCCGGAATGATCCCCGGAAGACATAATCGCCCCGACGCACGATCGAAAGCGGGGCCAACCGGACCTTCTATTCATGAATCAGCCGATGCCGTCAACGCCATCCGATGAATCCAAGCCCCTGATCTCTTCGGGCTTGTTGCGCAAAGCGGCAATATGCATCGCTGCGATGGGCGCCCTGACGCTGGCCTTGAGCATAGTCGGGCGAATGATCGGCGAACGCATGGTGATGAGTGGACACAGCATTGATCCCTCACCCGTCGCCATTTCACTCAATGGCAATACAATTGTCCTTCCTGCAAATACGATCCGCTTTGACAACCAACGCGTGGGCGGCGTCCATGAACGCATCGACGCCTACTTCACCTGGCCTGATCTTGAGGGATACACACACGCCAACCGTCGGCATTTCAACGACATCGACAATTCACAGCAGCTCGTCTTTCTGGCACTTTCGGCGCGCACGATGCCGATGGACATGTCGGCACGGCTGGAACCGGTTTACAGCAGACTGACCGATGGCGGCACCCGGTCCAAGGAAAGTGGCCTGTTGGCATATGCTTTCGAAGACGACACCCGCTACGCCGGCGAGATCCTTTATGTAGGCGCCCGGAACAACGACCTGGCATTCGCCGCACGGTGTCTCAAGGAAAACGGGATGCCGTCGGGTTCCCATTCATGCATGCGGGATATCAATGTCGGTCCGGACCTGACTGTAACCTATCGGTTCTCGCGCAAACTCCTCCCCGAGTGGAGAAGGCTTGACGCTGCCATCAAGGCCTATGTCATGGATTCCTTCAATCCGTCGGAAAGCCACAAATCATCATGAAAAAGCCGCAACAGGTGCGGTTTCATCTGTCAATATTCGATGCAGTGGCACCGAACTTCAAACACCCCTGAATTCAATGATCTTCCAGGTCGATCTCAAGGATCGCCATGGAGAAATTGAATGAAAGGTCGCCGTCTTCGTCGTCCCGGAACAATACACCCAGGAATTCGTCACCAATATAGACTTCGGCGGAATCATCCTTGCGCGGCCGCGCCCGCACCTGCATATGCGGATTGAATGTCTGTTTGAAATAGGAATCGAGCTTTCGCAGTTCTTCGGGCTTCAAGGTGCTCTCCGTTTGATTGCCTTATTGGTCCGATTTCATGCATCGCAATCAACCGGGTGTAAAGACCTCAGGGGCAAATTCACTGTATGGCGCCGGCGCTCCACCGGATATGCACAGGATGCTCTAGTCGTCTCCCAGTATCTGGTCCATCGAGCGCGCAGGCTCTTTGCATCCTGCCTTTCCGACAACACGCGCCGGCACACCGGCCACTGTTGTCGATTCCGGAACCGCCTTCAGCACAACCGATCCCGAAGCGATACGCGAGCAGCAGCCGATTTCAACATTGCCGAGTATCTTCGCGCCCGCGCCGATAAGCACACCGTGGCGGACCTTCGGATGACGGTCGCCCTGCTCCTTGCCGGTGCCGCCCAGCGTGACCCCCTGTAGGATCGAGACATCGTCTTCGATTACTGCCGTTCCGCCGACCACCAGTCCGGTGGCGTGATCGAGGAAGATCCCCTTGCCCATGCGGACACCCGGATGGATATCCGTCTGAAATACCTCCGATGACCTGCTCTGAAGATAGAGCGCATAGTCGCAACGGCCCTGCTCCCACAGCCAGTGAGCCAGCCGGTGGGCCTGAATGGCATGGAAGCCTTTGAAGTAGAGAACCGGCTCAATGAAGCGGTCGCAGGCCGGATCGCGATCATAAACCGCCTGAATATCGACCCGCAGCACCGAACTCCATTCCGGCCAGTCAGCCCGCATCTCTTCGAAGGTCTGCCGCAACAGATTTGTCGGCATGTCCGGGTGGTCCAGCCTCTCGCACACACGGTGGATTACCGCATCCTCGAGTGTGCGGAAATTCAGGATCGTAGAATAATGATAGGTAGCCAGCACCGGATCATTTTCGGCGGCCTGCAAGGCCTCTGTCCGGATTGCATCCCAGATCGGGTCCATCGTTTTGACCTGCTCTGCACTCAGAGCCTTGTCAGCAACCATGTCTTCATCCTCCGATAAGCGTCCATCCGAGCCTCGAAAAGTGTGGAGCATTCCTCGCTCCGGTCAACAGAATTCCGTGCAACCCCTATCGCACTTGAAACAACATCCGGTAAAGATAGGCCAGATGCATTGAAATTCAAATGGATATGTTTTTGATGAAATCAAGGCACACTTTTGCTGAGGACGGCCTGATAGCCGCGACCGACGGAAACAAAGGGTATTTGAGTATCAACCGGCCCGATCGCAAAAATGCGATCAGCTTTGAAATGTGGCGTGAGATACCCCTGGCGCTGGACTGGCTGTGCCAGCAGGGCGATATTCGATGCATAGTTCTGCATGGCGAGGGACGCATTGACTTCTCCGCGGGTGCTGACATTACAGAGTTCGACACGGTCAGGCAGGATGCATCGTCGGCACAGGGCTACGAACTTTCAAACGCCTCGGCTTTCCAGGCAGTCAGACTGTGCCCTCTTCCGGTTGTCGCGATGATCAGCGGAGTCTGTTTCGGCGGTGCCTTCGGACTTGCCGCCGCAGCTGATATGCGTATTGCCAGCCACGAGGCGATATTCGCCGTTCCAGCCGGACGGCTTGGCCTTGCCTACCCGGTTGACGCAATGAGCGACATAGTCGAGGCCCTTGGTCCGCAGAACGCACGCGGCCTGCTTTATACGGGCCGAAGGATGAGCGCCCGTGAGGCCCAGGCGGCCGGGTTCCTCTACACGGTCTGCGGTCTTGCCGACCTTGAAAAGACGATTGAGGAATTGACCGAACAGATCTGCGCCAACGCACCGTTGTCAAACCGCGCATCCAAGGCATCCATCCGCGCAGCTCTCAGCGGAGCAAAGGACGATCGGCTGGTGGCCGAAGACATTGCGCAATCGACATTTTTAAGTGCCGACTATGAAGAAGGCCGCAGCGCATTCCGAGAAAAGCGCAGTCCAAGTTTCGCCGGCAAGTAACGTGAAGCCGACCTATCCTTGAAACTCGTCGAGGAACTCCAGTATCGCATTCTGGAAAATGTCGTTGCGGTCGCCTGCAACCATATGCCCCGCACCGGACACATCGGCCAGACGCGCGTGCGGCACCAGTTTCAGGAATTCTTCAGCGTGATCTTCCGACACCAGTTCCGATTGGCCGCCTCGCACAAGTAATGTTGGTATGGTCAGCGCACGAGCAGCTGCCATACGGTAATCCTCGTTGCGCAGCCTGCCCGAATTGACATGCCGCGGGCCGGTGATGAACGCCGGATCCCAGTGCCAGCGGTAACGTCCGTCCGCTCCGAGACGCAAATTTTTGGACAGACCGTTGAGTGATTTGGGCCGGCTGCGGTTCGGCAGATAGGCCGAAATCACATCGGCTGCCTCTTCGAGCGAAGCAAAACCGTCCTCAACCCTATCGGACATGAACCCCAGAATTCGGTCCACACCGTCGCGGTGCATCCGTGGAGTCACATCAACAAGGATCAGCGCAGCAAAACACTCTTGGTCTGATTCATACTGCGCCACGAGACAGGAAATCCCACCCAGGGACGCTCCGATAGCGATCGGCTTGACGCCGTATTCCTCGGCGGTTGCCTTGGCAACCTGCTCGACATCCGCAGCGTAGTCGTCAAAGGAATAGGACTTGTCTGCAACCCATTCACTTTCGCCATGTCCGCGAAGATCAACCGTGATTGCCGTTTTTCCGTCGGCTTGCAGCCGCTTGGCCGTTTTGTCCCATGCGTGCCGTGTCTGTCCGCCGCCGTGAAACAGCAACACCGGCTGACCGCCACCGGAAAATACGCTTGAAACCAGATCGTTGTTTTGCGCCCCGGCAAAGACCCTGGTTTGCACGTCGGGTGAAATCTGGTCAGCACCGGCATTCGTCATTGGATATGTGACTCCTGATAAAATTCGACAACGGCGGCTTTGTAAGTACGGTCCCCGACAGCCAGCATGTGATCCCGGTTCAATATGTCGAAGGCACGGCCGTTCGGAAGCTTCTCGGCGAGGCTCGAGGCCGAGCCGGCGATATCGTCACGTGTCCCGACAGCCACCAGCGAAGGCATGTCAAGTTTTGCAAGTTCTGCCGGCAGAACCAGCTTGCGCGACGATTCGATGCAGGCGGCAAGAGCCTGCCTGTCGGATTTTGTCTGATCGGCGAAAGCCCGAAACGCACGTCCCTGCTCGTTGCTTACATCGTCGATCGACGGCGCCAGCAGCGCTTCTGCAACAAGGCCCCATTTACCCACACCATCGGTCATGCCGGAACCCAACCCGCCGAAAACCAGGGTGCGCACAAGTTCGGGTGCAGCAAACGCCACAAATGCACTCAGCCGTGCACCCATCGAGTAACCCATAACATGGGCCTGCCCGATTGCCAGATGGTCGAGCAGTGCCAACGAATCCGAAGCCATCAGTTCAGGTGTGTAGTCTTTCGCGTCGTGCAGCTTGGTGCTGTTTCCATGTCCTCGATTGTCGAGGGCGACAACGCGGTATCCTGCCTGTGACAATGCCCGGACCCAGCCCGTAAACACCCAGTTGACGTGGGCAGTGGAGGCAAATCCGTGAATGAGCAGAACCGGATATCCATCCCGCGGACCGGCATCGAGATATGCAATGCGAACGCCTTCATTGCTGATCTCGCTCATCGGCAGGCGTTCGATGTCCATAGGTTGCGGTTCCCGGCAGGTTCGACAAATGCATTTATGCCAATCTTGAACATTTCTCAAGCGTACATTCAAGTGGCCAATTGGCTGATGGCAATGGCGGTCCATTTGCAACCGCCAATCGAATCAAATTTCGCCGGCAAATACATTTTACCGTTTGATTGATCGTCAACATTTACGCTCTATTGGCGATTTTGGAGGAAGAACACGCATTTTGAGCCTCAAATAGCGCGAAAATTGGCCAGAGGCCGTCTATTTTCTCTACACTTTTGACAACCATGCGTATATGTTCCGCTTGAAACCAATGATTTTGGAGTATCTAAATGGCCGGGCACACTACCCCGCATTTCCAGAATGATGCAGGACACCCATCAATTGCGATCGGTGTAAAAAGGCTTATGTGCGTCGGTGCAAATGCTCCGTTTGATCATCCCCATGAATTTTTGGACATGGGTGACGATGACGAAATAATTTGTCCCTATTGCTCAACGCTTTACAAGTACAACAGCAGCCTTGAATCGAGCCAGACCGAACCGAGCGGCTGCACCTTTGCCGTTGAGGCCACCTGAAACCCCGATAGGCCTTGCCACCACCACGACTGGTACCCAACAGCATCTTTTGCTAGGTTCGCCAGGAGCATCGAAAACGCGGTTTTCAGGTGCCCCTGCAAACTCGGGTGGTGAACTAGCATACAAAAAATACAACCAAAAATTGTTGTTGTCGGTGGCGGTATCGCCGGCCTCTGCGCGGCAATTGCATTTGCCGGTCGCGGATGTCGGGTGGACATTTTCGAAAACAGCGAAACGCTGGATGAAGTCGGCGCCGGTCTTCAACTGTCGCCCAACGTTACGCGATTGATGGAAACCCTCGGCATTGCAGAGCGGCTTTCAGAAGTGATGGTTGAGCCGCCGAAACTGTCACTGTTGTCAGCAACCGACCTGCGGACACTGTGCGACATACCGGCAGGTGCATTCGCACGTCAGCGCTGGCATTCACCCTATGGCGTCATACATCGAGCCGACCTGCAAACACTGCTGGCAGATGCGGTTCTCAAACACCCTTCGTGTCGGCTGCATTTGGGCAAGATCGTTCAAGCCGAAACAGAAGCAGCGCTGTTGAACCATTTGAGTAAAGAAATCGATGGCGAACCGGATCTCATTGTCGGTGCTGATGGCGTTTGGTCCACACTGCGTGAATTTGCGCCCCACTCTGGTCCGGCAACCTTTTCCGGCTCCATCGCCTGGCGCGGTTTGGCTGAACCCCAGGAATTTGCCGCCATTGAAAATCCGAGGCATGTGAATGCTTTCCTTGCAGCCAATACGCATTTGGTCACGTATCCGCTTGGCCACCACGGTATTGTCAATGCAGTCGCCGTGACACCCGGTAATTTAACCGGCCACAATTGGGACAACGAAGGCGACGTCAAACAACTACAGACGCTGTTTGCCGGCTGGAACGAGGAGATCGTCTCGACGCTCGACCGGATATCCTGGCGCTTCTGGCCGCTCTATGAAATCAGAAACACATGTTTTGTCGCTGGCCGCAAAACCGTATTGATCGGCGATGCCGCGCACGCGATGACACCTCACGCCGCGCAGGGAGCGGCGATGGCAATCGAGGATGCCTGTGCGCTTGCTGCCTGCTTTGAAATGTCCTGTGGCAAACCGGATAAAGCGCTGCCAATGTTCAATGCACTCAGGACCCCACGCATCGCGCGTGTTCGAAAACGTGGCGACTTCAATAAGTTTGCCTATCACGCCAAAGGCCCCGTCCGTATTGTCAGGGACCTGGTCCTGTCGGCGCGCAATCCCGAGAAACTGGCGGCAGATCTCGACTGGCTCTACAGCTACGACGCGACCGATCTGACACGGCTTTGATCTGTCATTGGCAGCATCGGCGGTGCGGTAATGTGGTGGCGCCAACAAAAATGGCCGGCTGAGGGCCGGCCATCATTATGCGTAGTGTAGGTCTTTGCTTCACCCGATGGGGAAGCGACGTTCCAACCGCTAATGCAAGATCTGGCTGAGGAACAGCTTGGTCCGCTCATGCTGCGGGTTGTCGAAGAATTCGCCGGGTTCGTTCTGCTCGACGATCTGGCCCTGGTCCATGAAGATCACCCGGTTGGCCACCTGTCGCGCAAAGCCCATTTCATGGGACACGCAGATCATGGTCATGCCCTCTTCGGCAAGGCCCACCATGGTGTCGAGCACCTCCTTGATCATTTCAGGGTCGAGCGCCGATGTCGGTTCGTCGAACAGCATGATCCTCGGGTTCATGCAGAGCGAGCGGGCAATGGCAACGCGCTGCTGCTGTCCACCGGAAAGCTGGCCGGGAAATTTCAACGCCTGTTCCGGGATCTTCACCCGCTCGAGGAAGTGCATGGCCACATCCTCGGCTTCCTTCTTGGGCATCTTGCGCACCCAGATCGGCGCCAGGGTGCAGTTCTCGAGGATCGTCAGGTGGGGAAACAGGTTGAAATGCTGAAACACCATGCCGACTTCCCGGCGCACTTCGTCGATCTTCTTCAGGTCGTTGGTCAGTTCGATACCATCGACGACAATCGTTCCCTTCTGATGCTCTTCAAGCCGGTTAATGCACCGGATCATGGTTGATTTCCCCGAGCCCGACGGACCCGCGACAACGATCCGCTCGCCCCGCATGACCTTGAGGTTTATGTCCTTCAAAACGTGAAAATCCCCATACCACTTGTTCATGTCGGTAATCTCGATGGCGACATCCGTTTCGGACACCGTCATCTTTGACCGGTCGGCCTCTACTTCTACTTCGTGAGCAGCGTCTTCTGACATAGCGCTCTTCCCCTACTTATGATCTGTGGCCGGTGTCGAGCCGGCGTTCCATATATGCTGAATAACGTGACATGCCGAAGCAGAAGCAAAAATAGACAAATGCTGCGAACATGTAGCCGGTGGTTTGCTGGACTGGAGACGCCCAGGTCGGGTCAGTGAAGCTCGACTGGATCTGCCCAAGGAAATCAAACAAGCCGATAATCAGCACCAGTGTTGTATCCTTGAACAGGCCGATGAACGTGTTGACGATACCTGGAATAACCAGCGTCAGCGCCTGCGGCAGTATGATCATCCGCATCATCTGCCCAAAACCGAGCCCAAGCGCCATCGCACCTTCATATTGCCCCTTCGGGATTGCTTGCAGACCGCCGCGGACGACTTCCGCCATATAGGCCGCGGAGAAAAGCGCCACGCCGATTAAAGCCCTCAGCAATTTGTCGAAATGCACGCCTTCCGGCAGGAACAGCGGTAGCATGACCGACGACATGAAGAGCACCGTGATCAGCGGTACACCACGCCAGAACTCAATGAACACCACCGAAAACAACTTGACGATCGGCATATTGGATCGCCGCCCGAGCGCCAACGCAATTCCAATAGGAAGAGAAACCGCAATGCCGGTAATGGCAATAACCAGCGTCACCAGAAGCCCGCCCCAGCGATCTGTCTCGATTGTCTGAAGACCAAAGGGAATCTCGAATATTACAAGAATAATCGCCAGCCCCCCCATGAGGCCGAGCACAGTTTTCAGGGTTGGTAGAGGATCGGAATGCGTTCCTCTCGCGATACCCAAGCCAATAGCAAGAACGACGAGCGTTAATATAACGTAGTCGATCCAGAACCTGATTGCCGACGGTTCCATCACAGCATCCGGCAGCAGGAAGCCAGTATAGTGCAGGTTGCCGCCGGTCAGCAGGATGAACGTGGCGACCGGAAACACGATGCTGAGAAAGATGATATTCGCCTGCTTGAACGGTACCGATGGGACGAGCAGTGGCGCAAGCCCGCCAAAGAACATAACGAAGACGATGTTGACCCGCCACTGTTCTGCATCCGGATAGCGTCCGTATATGAACTGGTTGAAATACGCATCGGTATAGGCCCAGCAGGCCCCGAACCATCCGTCCGGCCTCACGCCACCCTGTGCTTCTGTGGCGCAAACTTCCCGATTGGTCCCGGACCAGATCGATTCGACGAAAGCGAAATTAATAAGCGGAGGAATGATCACATACAGGATGTAGATCACCAAAAGGGTCAACACCGAATTGAACCAATTCGAAAACAGGTTCTCCCGCAGCCAGTGAACCAGGCCCACAGAGCTGCTCGGCGCCGCCGATTCTTCAAGCATGTCCTCACGGACAAAGGAGACGGAGGTGTTGTTTGCTGAATCTGCCATGACCCTACCTCTCCACCAACGCCATTCGGGCGTTGTACCAGTTCATAAAGGCCGACGTCAGAAGCGACAGGCCCAGATAGGTCAGCATTGTCATGCCGAGAATTTCGACCGCCTGACCTGTCTGGTTCAAGGCGGTACCGGCAAACACCGACACAAGGTCGGGATAGGCAATGGCAACCGCCAGCGACGAGTTTTTGGTCAGATTCAGATACTGACTTGTCAGCGGCGGGATAATGACCCGCATGGCTTGCGGAATGATCACCAGGCGCAGTGTCGGTCCAGAGCGAAGCCCCAGCGCATGCGACGCTTCGGTCTGTCCCTTGTCGACCGCCAGGATGCCGGCCCGGACGATTTCGGCGATGAACGCTGCGGTATAGGAGGAAAGTGCCAGAAGCATGGCCATAAATTCCGGAATGACAGTCATTCCGCCCTTCGGCCGGAAGGCACCGGCAACCGGGTAGTCAAAGACCAGCGGCAGGCCAGAGATCAGGAAGATGACAAACGGCAACCCGATGATGAGGCCGAGGCCCGCGAAAAATGTCGGAAACTGCTGACCCGTCTTTCCCTGGCGCTGTCGCGCCCATCTGGAAATAACAAATGTCAGAACGATGCCGACTACAAAGGCTGCCGCCGTCAGGAAAAACAATTCCTGCGGAATGGGTTTCGGCGCGAACCAGCCGCGGTTGTTCAGCAGGCCAAGCAGCCCCAGATTGGCGCTGTCCTTCGGCTGCGGCAACAGGCGCAAGACGCCGAAATACCAGATGAATATGTGCAGAAGCAGGGGAATATTACGGAAGGTTTCAACATAAATCGTGGCCACCGAACGCACGACGAAATTGTGCGAGAGGCGCGAGATACCGATGATGAACCCCATGACCGTGGCCAGTATCACGCCAATGAAAGCGATCGAAACCGTGTTCAGCAGGCCGACCATATAAACCTTGCCGTAACTCGATTCAGCCTGACTGTATTCAAGCAGGGATTGGCTGATCGCAAATCCCGCATTGCGTCCGATAAACCCGAAACCGGAAGCGATGTTCTGGGCAGCCAGGTTCGCAAACATGTTCTGGACGCCAGCGTATACCAAATAGACGATCGCCACCAAGAGCACGACCTGGTAAACCCAGCCGCGCACTTTTGGATCGTTGAATATGGCAACCTTTGGCTGACCGACGTCCTGTGAAACGTCTTGCAGAGCCATTTTGAGTTCTCCCACCCGTGTCACACCGGTATCGCGGGTGACAGGGCCTATACATTCCCCACGTCCACCTTGGCGGTGGATCGTTCGTTATTCTTGAAAGAAAACTGCCCGGCAATTTTTGCCGGGCAGTCATTTGTCTTTCTAGCGGATTGGCGGACCGTATTGCAGGCCACCATCGTTCCACTGCGCATTCGCCCCACGCGCAATGCCGAGCTGCGTGTCCGGGCCAACATTCTTGTCGAAGGTTTCGGCATAGTTGCCGACTTCCTTGATGATATTGTAGGCCCAGTCATTGCTGAGACCGATGGCACCACCGAACTCGCCTTCCGTGCCAAGCAGACGCTTGACGGACGGATTGTCGCTATTCTTCATCTCGTCGACATTTGCCGAGGTCACGCCGAGCTCTTCGGCGTTCAGCATGGCAAAATGAGTCCACTTGATGATGTTCAGCCACTGGTCGTCGCCCTGGCGGACAACCGGTCCGAGCGGTTCTTTGGAAATGATTTCCGGAAGAACCACGTGAGCACCCGGATCCTTCAGCTTCAGGCGCTGAGCATAAAGGCCGGACTGGTCGGTCGTGTAGACGTCGCAGCGACCCGCATCGTATGCGGCAACAACTTCGTCAGCCTTTTCGAATGCAACCAGCTCATAATCCATCTTGTTCGCGCGGAAATAATCCGCAACGTTCAATTCGGTCGTTGTGCCGGTGTTGGTGCAGATGGATGCGCCCGACAATTCCAAAGCGGAATTGATCCCCATATCCTTGCGGACCATGAAGCCCTGACCGTCATAATAATTGACGACAGAGAAGTTCAGGCCAAGAGCAGTGTCGCGGCTCATGGTCCAGGTGGTGTTACGGGACAGCACGTCCACATCGCCTGACTGAAGCGCAGTAAACCGCTCCTTGGCCGACAGCGGTGTGTATTTGACCTTGGATGAATCTCCAAAAACAGCCGCAGCGACAGCGCGGCAGAAATCAACATCGAGGCCAGACCAGTTGCCGTCCTGATCTGGATTTGAAAAGCCGGGCAGGCCCTGACTCACGCCACACTGCAGCGAGCCTTTTCCTTTTACATCGTCCAGCGTTGCGGCTGATGCAGTTCCGGCCGCAAGGCCCAATACTGCAGTGCCGACAATCGCCGACAGGATTTTTCTTGTCATTTTATACAACCTTTTCTGTTGCCCTGTGTGTCACTCCCATAAGCACGAAGGTCGCGCAGGCACAAAACTATCCTGCCCTCCCCATCTCGTGCTTTAGACGTCGCTATCACATTCCCAAATCGCTGCTCCGGTCAAGTGCTTATGTCCAAATTCCGACATTTCCTGCCCAATTTGGTTAAACCGCACAGCATGCGGGGTGAAATTGAACAATAATTCCAAAAAATTGCCACGTATGGCGATCTTGCCCTTTGAACAGCGGCATGCGGCGTTGTAAACCGGCAATTTGTCAGTGACGCAACGGGAATTGAATATGACAGAGAAATCGGACAGGTCGAAATGGGGCACCAACACACGCCTCACACATACTGGAAATGATCCGAAGGACTACTTCGGTTTTGTGAATCCACCGGTTATCCATGCATCTACCGTGCTGTTTCCAGACAGCGCGACGATGGAAACCAACAATCAGAAATATACCTACGCGACACACGGCACACCGACGACCAATGCACTCGCGACTGCAGTCAATGCGCTTGAGGGATCGGCGGGAACGATCATTGTTTCGTCGGGCCTCGCAGCCGTGACAGTGCCGCTGCTTGCCTATTTGAAAGCTGGCGACCATCTGTTGATGGTCGATTCGGTGTATTTTCCGACGCGTCGCTTTTGCGACACCATGCTTTTGGATCTCGGCATTGAGGTAACCTACTACGACCCGTTGATTGGCGCTGGAATCGAGGCGTTAATCAAAGCGAATACGAAAGTCGTGTTCACCGAATCGCCCGGATCCAACACCTTGGAGATCCAGGACATACCGGCCATCTCCGACATTGCCCACAAACACGAAGCAATAGTGATGATGGACAACACTTGGGCAACGCCGATCTATTTCAAGCCGCTCGAATTCGGCGTCGATATCAGCATACAAGCCGCCACAAAATATCCGGGCGGCCATGCCGATGTGCTGCTCGGACTGGTTTCGGCCAACAAAAAAAACTGGCCGCGGCTTTTGCAGGCCAAGACCAATCTTGGCATGTGCGGCAATCCGGATGAAAGTTATCAGGTGCTCAGGGGGCTGCGGACAATGGGTGTGCGCCTGGCCCAGCACCAAAGTTCCGCATTGGAAATTGCCAAAAAGATGCAAGGCATGAAAGGTGTCGTTGACGTCTTGCATCCAGCGCTGCCGACGTTCCCTGGCCATGACCTGTGGCAGCGAGACTTTAAAGGTTCGAGCGGTCTGTTTTCATTTGTGCTTGACGGCGGCGGCTCACGTGATCTGTGGCGGGCAAAGGCCCACGCCTTCCTGGACGCTCTGCAGATATTCGGCCTCGGTTATTCCTGGGGCGGTTATGAGAGCCTGGCAGTGAAAGTGTCGCTGAGCGACCGGACCATTGCGACCGAACCGGGAGAAGGACCGGTTATTCGCCTGCATATCGGTCTTGAAGACCCGGCCGATCTTCTTGCCGATATCGAGCGCGGGCTCGCAGCTGCAAATAGCATCGCCTGAGGCCTGCCTCAGTCTTTCAGCACACCGCCCGCGTCGAGCACCGCCTGCCGCGTGTCGACATCGAGCAGCGCCGCGTCGCCGATGTCGACATCAATGATGGGTAACCCTGCCGAAGCCACTATCTGCCGGGCTCCGACATCGCCTTCCAGCCGCGATATGGCATCGAAGGTTTCCCGTGGCAGAATCACCGGATTGCCGCGCACTTGCCCGCTCGCGGCACGCACAATCGATTGGCCGCCCGCTTGTTTGAACGCATCGATCATTGCCGACAGATGCGACGCAGCGACGGCCGGCATGTCCGCAAGCATGACCAGCACTCCGGCTGCGTCCGGACCGACCGCGGCAATCCCGCAGCGCAGCGACGAAGCCATACCTTCGTCAAAATCCGGATTTTCGATCTGGTCTACATCCAACCCTTCGAGCGCAGCCGTCATTTCCCTGCCGCGATAGCCGACAACCGCATGAACCGCTCCGCCAGTGCTGGCGATCGCCGTTTCACACGACCTGCGCACCAGTGGCACGCCACCGAACTCCGCCAGAAGCTTGTGCGGTGTCGAAGCGTCCGCGGGAGCATCGGTCACCGAACCCATGCGGCTTGTACGCCCGGCGGCAAGGACAACAATCTCGACCGGCAAATTCTTCACGCGGGCTGCCTGTCCTGTGAGCCGCGGCTGCGGTCGGCTCGGAATTTCCTTCAGCAGGCCGCCTACTCCCATGCCCGTGATCGTCTCAGGCGTCGGGGTCTCGCCGGAAAGAATCCGGGCAAGCACCCAGTCGAATCCGTTTTCCCTGGGACTGCGCGCGCAGCCGGGCGCGCCGATGACCGGCACTGAGCCAACATGGCCAAGCACCAGAAGATTGCCCGGATCGACGGGCATTCCGACATGATCGACAGTGCCGCCGGCCGCAATGATACCCGCCGGAATGACGTCTTGCGCATCGACAATCGCCGATGCGCCGAAGGCGACGATCAGATCGCTTTTATCGCAAAGGGCAACAACTGCCCTGCCCACCTCACTCGCATCGTGTGCGACCCGTTTCTCGGCAACGATCGTGCTGCCGGAGGCGTTGAGCCTTTCCTGCAGCAACCTTGTTGTCTTGTCCATGACGGAGGATTTCAGTGAGGGCAGCTGCGTTGCAACCAGCCCGACCCGGACGCTGGAAAAGGGACGTAAAACAATGATATCCGGGATGGCTATGGCCTCGACGGCACGCTGCAGTTTTTCGCTTGAAACCGCCAGCGGAATAATCTTGATCGTCGCCACCATGTCACCGGCTGCAACGTGCTCATGGTCTGCGAGCGTCGCCAGGGTGATGGACGGATCGATTGTGTTGAACCGGTCGACGAGTGTTTTATCGGCGCGAAACAGACCGTTCTGCAATGCGAACAGGTTGACCCGCCCGGTGGATGCCGCACCCGCTCTGATTCCGACGGCTGTCAAAGCCCCGGCAATCTCCGACGCAGCTTTGTCCTCACCGACGTCACCCTCTTCAAGTTGCGCGGCTATGATCTCGGAGACGCCTGCCTCATTGAGTGCCTCCAGATCTGTCGAATCCAGTACGCGCCCCTTTTTGAGGCGAAGTTTTCCCGCTTTCAGCGAATGCGCCAGGATGGCACCGAGAGCGGATTGTGTTGCGAGAGTGCCAAATATCAACGGTCCGTCACCTGTCGCTTGCGCAGTGCGTCTATGATTTCAGCCAGAATGGCAACGGCAATTTCCCGCGGGCTCGCCGCCCCGATATCGAGCCCGATGGGCGACGCGATACGGGAAATCTGATCGTCGCTGAGACCCAGTTCCTTCAGCCGTTCGACGCGTTTTGCGTGGGTTTTGCGGCTGCCCAGCGCACCGACATAAAAACAGCCAGCATCAAGTGCCGCCTTCAGCGGAAAGTCATCGATCTTCGGATCATGCGTGACCGCGGCAAGCGCCGTATAGGCATCCAGCGGTTGCTGCTCGAGAACCTCGTCCGGCCATTCGGCCAAAAGTTCCACATTGCTGAAACGTTCCTGGGAGGCAAATGCGGTCCTCGGATCAATGACCCTAATATCAAGCCCTGCAATCCGCGCCATCGGCGCCAGCGCCTGCGAGATATGCACGGCGCCGATCACCACCAGCCGGGCCGGTGGAACATGCACATTGAGAAAGTAGCTTCGCCCGTCCGCTTCCACAGTCGCCGATTTTCCGGATCGAAATCCCCGTTCGACCGTGGAGCCGAGTTCGCCGGAAATGCTCTCGCCCTCCAGCACGAGCCGGCCGCTGCCATTGTCCAGATCGGTGACGAGAACGGCCGCCCTGCGCGCTGCGCGCTCGATATTCAGTTGTTTGAGAAGTTCGAGATCCACTACCTACCCCAGTTTTTCGACATAGACCCGGATGCGCCCGCCGCACGAAAGGCCCACCTCCCAGGCGGTTTCGTCCGCAACGCCGAATTCCAGCATGCGCGGCTTGCCATCGGCAATAATGTCCGTTGCTTCGCTGACCACCGCCCCTTCGACGCAGCCGCCGGAAACCGAGCCGTGAAAATTGCCGCCACCGTCGATGACGAGATGGCTGCCGACCGGGCGTGGTGCCGAGCCCCAGGTTTCGACCACAGTCGCCACAGCGACATCCCGCCCCTCGCCCGACCAGCGTTCTGCAATTGTCAGCGGATCCAGCGTTTCGTCTGCACTTTCCATTTGAACGGCCTCCTGACCTGTTCATCCCGCCGCGGCCAGAAACCGCCGCGGATCGATATTCCTGCGATCATCATCCTCAAGCGCGGCGACGAGATCCGACAATGCATCCAGATTATGCACCGGCCTGAATTCATCGACATGCGGCAGCATCGCCCGCACACCCATCGCCTTTGCTTCAAATCCGTCGAAGCGCAGCAACGGATTCAACCAGATAAGGCGACGACAGGATTTTTGAAGCCTCTCCATCTGCTGCGGCAGGTCGTCGACACTCTCGCGCTCCAGGCCATCGGTGATCAAAAGCACGATTGCACCCTGCGACAGGACCCGGCGCGACCACAACCGATTGAATTCGCGCAATGTCTCGGAAATGCGGGTGCCGCCGGACCAGTCCGGAACCGCTGCCGAGCACTCGGCAAGTGCCTCGTCCGGATCGCGATAACGCATCTGCCGACTCACATTTGTCAGTCGCGTACCGAACAGGAAAGTGTGAACCCTCCGGCGTTTTTCGGTCAGCACATGCAGAAAATGCAGAAAAATCCGCGTGTACTGGCTCATTGAGCCAGAGATATCGGCGAGCACGACAAGCGGCGGATGCACCGTTTTGTGCTCGCGAAACCGCGGCAGGATCAGCGAGCCGCCGGTTTTCAGCGACATGCGCATGGTGGCGCGCGGATCGACGGTCCTGTTTCTGTAACTCGGTTTGAAGCGGCGGGTTCTGACGCGGTCGTGCGGCAGGATCAGGCGGGACAGCGCCTGTTTTGCCTGGGCGATTTCCTCGGCCGTCATCTGGGCGAAATCCATGCTGCGCAGCACTTCGTTTCCGGAACTGGTGAACCGCGCATCAATCTCGATTTCCGGTTCGTCTTTCTGCGGACGCTGTTCTACCTTGTTCTGCAGCGCCTGGTTTGCGCGGGTTTCTCCCGCGCGCTGTTTTTCCCTGTCCGAGCGATCCATGGCGACCGGCGAAAACATCGCGATCATCTTTTCGATCAGCTGGCGCGAGCGCCAGTAAAGCCGGAATGCTTCGTCAAAGACGACATGGTCCTCGCGCCGATTGACGAAAACCGAATGCAGCGTCCAATAAAAATCCTCGCGCGATCCGATACCGGCAATCATCACCGCCTCGACCGCCTCGGTCACAGCGGCTGGGCCGACACGCATCCCGGCTCGCCGCAGGGCGCGGGCAAAATACACGATATTGTCAGCAAGCCGTCCGTCCGGTGAAGCCTGCCTGTTGGCGCCGTTCACACTTTTCAGCTTCGTCCTCCGTTTCCGGTCCGGCCCTTTCAGGCCGATTCCATTTCGGATTTCAGTTCTTCCAGCAGCTTCCTGCCTTCGCCCTCCTCAATGCGGGCGATGTCGTCCTGATATTTGAGCAACGTGCCGATGGTGTCCGAAATCACCTCCGGATCAAGCGCCACGCTGTCGAGTTCCGTCAGAGCCGTTGCCCAGTCGATGGTTTCGGCTACACCCGGATTCTTAAACAGATCAAGTGTTCTGAGTTTCTGCACATATGTGACAAGCTGTTTTGACAGGTCCGCATTGCAGCCCGGAACCTTGCGCCCGACAATCTCAAGCTCCGCATCCGCGCTCGGATAATCCACCCAGTGATAAAGGCACCGCCGCTTGAGCGCATCGTGAATTTCACGCGTACGGTTGGTCGTGATGATAACGATCGGCGGTTCATCTGCCTTGATGACGCCGATCTCCGGGATTGTGACCTGATATTCCGACAGAAGTTCGAGCAGATAAGCTTCAAATGCCTCATCCGTCCGGTCGAGCTCATCGATCAGGAATATCGGTGCACCGCCGCTGTCCGAAGAAAGCGCCTGCAGCACCGGCCGGCGGATCAGATAGTCATCGGAAAAGATATTGCGTTCGATCGCTGAGCGGTCGGTTTCGCCGGCGGCTTCCGACATGCGGATTTCCAGCATCTGCGCCGGATAGTTCCATTCATAGACAGCGGTGGAGATATCAAGACCTTCATAACACTGAAGACGGATCAGCGGTCGGTTCAGGCCCTGCGAGAGCACTTTTGCGATTTCGGTCTTGCCGACACCCGCCTCCCCCTCCAACAACAGCGGCCGGTGCATCCTCAGGCTTAGAAACAGGACGGTCGCCAAAGCGCGGCTGGCGACATAGTTCTGGTTGTCCAGAAGCGCAAGCGTCTCATCAATGGAGCCTGGAATGGTTTTCGGCTTGTTGGTCAATGTTTGATCCTTAGGCTTTGTTTCGGCAAGTCCGTCTCGCGCGAGCAGGCTACAGGCTGCGCCATTCGCGGTCCATAAACAGCAGCGACGACTGGACATTGCCAATGCGCAGTCCCGCGACCGAACCGAAAAGAACCATGTGTGTGGCCAGTTCCTTGTGCTCCATGAGATTGCAGTCGAACACTGCCATGGCATCGCTCAGGGTCGGAGATCCCGTGGAAATCGTATCCCATTCGCCCATTGCAAATCGTTCGTCCGCATCCTTTTGGTCGAACCCGGCAGACGCCGCTGCCATCGCCTGGTGCTGTACGGCAAGCGTGTTGAGGGCAAACCTGCCGCTGTCGAGAAATATCCTGTTGTTGGGATTGGATTTGTTGAGACAGACTAGGACGATCGGCGGTTCGTCAGATACTGAACAGGCGGCGGTGACGGTCACGCCACGGCGAACACCCTCGTATTCCGTGGTGACCAGCTGCACGTGGCCGGCATAGCGGGCCATGGCGTCCCGGTAGTCGCTCGACTGAACAGTCTTTCGTTTCAACACGCATTATCTCCGACGTTTTCCGGACTTTTCCGGTGTGCAGGCAATACATAGACACATCTTGGCATTTTGGAACCGTTTTGCCGATATTCTTGCCAATTCGACGACCCGCAGCACCTGCTCCACTATTTATGGTCGCGGAGCCATTGAGGAAAGAGCAACCCGGTTGCAAACAGTGCAATGCTTGTCCTACGATTTGGCAAGGTTCGACTTGGTGGCGGTTGCGTGATCTGTTATCGCTTGGAAAGACAACCGCTCGCGCAATGGGATTAATGGATGCCGATAAGGCTGGCACGTTTTAAGGTTCTTGCTGCAATGGCCGTTGCAGGCATCCAGTTCCTGCCGATGGAAACGGCGGCACAGGACGCCAATCAGGGCCTTCGTGTCGGCATCATGGTTCCAAGGGAAGGCAATTTTTCAGTTCTTGGTGATCAGGTCGTCGCCGGCATTGAGGTTCTTTCCGCCAATTCCGGGTCCGGTATTGCGGAAATATTGGCGGAGCCCGACTCCTGCGATGCGGCAGGCGGCGAAGATGCGGCCAGCGCCTTTGTAGAAGCGGGCGTTGATGCGGTCATCGGTTTTTTGTGCATGGAGAGCCTGGCGGCCGCGCTACCGGTCCTGTCCGCCTCCGGCATTCCGGCGATTACCCTCGGCGTGCGCTCCGCCATCATCGCCGATGACGCCAACCGCAACGACTGGCTGTTTTACCGCCTTGCGCCCCGGGACGACGACGAAGCCAAGATGATCACCCGGACCATTTCGACCGACTGGCTCGGAAAGCCGCTGGCGCTAATCGAAGACGGAACGATTTACGGCCGCGAGCTAATGGAGTCGGTGCGGCTCATGCTGGAGGAAATCGGTATAAGCCCGGTCTTTGTCGACAATTTCCGGCCGTCCCAGGACAAGCAGTTCGGACTTGTTCGCCGGCTGCAAAAGTCCGGCGCCACGCATATATTTGTCGGCGGAGATCGGCAGGATGCCGCGACGATTGCCCGGGACAGCCGCGAAGCCAATCTTGGCCTGACATTTCTCGGTGGCGACGCGCTGAACGCGGCCGATGGAGAACCGGAACTTGCCAATGGCTTTCTTGCGGTGACCTTGCCGGAACCGCGGTTTCTTCAAAGCGCCGAACGCGCCGTCTCACAGTTCGACGATGCTGAGATAAGTATCAGCGGCTACAGCATTCCGGCCTATGCGTCCGGGCAAATCCTGCTGGCGGCAAAGCGAGCCGCCGACATCGCCTCGGCAACCTTGTACCAACACCTGACCGGCAAGGAGTTCTTTACGGCGATCGGCACAATCGAATTCGATGATTTCGGAGAGCGCAAGGACAATCCATTTGAGCTGATGGTCTGGTACGACGGAACCTTTATGCCGGCCAGCCTGTCTGAAGGATCCCGGAACGACAGCGTGGGAAGCAACTGAATGAAAAAAACAGGCGCACGCAACCTCATCACCGATGTGGATGGGTTGCTTGTCGGCAATGCCGAGGATCGTGACCTCAAATCCGGCGTAACGGCAATCCTGTGCGAGGACGCCGCCGTGGCATCGGTTAAGGTACTCGGCGGCGCGCCCGGTACGCGGGAAACCGATCTGCTCGAGCCGCACAACACGGTTGATGCGATCAATGCAATCGTCCTTTCGGGCGGCTCTGCCTTTGGCCTTGATGCCGCTTCGGGAGTACAGGCAGCCTTGCGCGAACAACACGTCGGATTTGAGATCGGCCCTCATATAATACCGATTGTGCCAGCGGCTATCCTGTTCGATCTGTTAAGCGGCGGAAACAAGGATTGGGGATTATACCCACCCTATCGTGAGCTGGGGCATGAAGCGGCCGTCTCGGCAGCCAGAGAATTCGCGATCGGAACGGCCGGCGCTGGCGCCGGTGCGTTAACGGCGGATTTCAAAGGTGGTCTCGGTTCCGCCTCAACGGTGCTTGAGAACGGTATTACCGTCGGTGCACTCGTCGCCGTCAATCCGATGGGGACAGTCAATATCGGCGGTGGTCCGCATTTCTGGGCGGCGCCGTTCGAATGCGAAGCCGAATTCGGCGGCCTTGGGTTGCCCTCACCTATGCCGCAAGCCGCAACGAATCTGCGAATCAAATATCGTGAGATGACTAATCCGGGATTGGCCAACACGACGATCGCGGCGATTGCGACCGATGCAGTTCTCACCAAATCTGAAGCCAAACGCCTGGCTGTCGCCACCCATGATGGCTTTGCGCGGGCAATCTGGCCAACGCATACGCCCACCGACGGCGATCTCGTTTTTTCGATTGCCACCGGCAAAAGCGGCAAGACCCTTGATCTCGATGGTTTTTTGGACCTGTGTGCGGCGGCGGCGGCAACAATGTCGCGGGCCATAGCCCGAGGCATCTACAGCGCCCACGAAGAACCGAACGACATAAAACCAACCTGGCAATCAATATTCGGCAGCAGCGGAGCATAAGATGAATCGCCCGATCAGGATCGCACCCTCTATGCTTGCGGCGGACTATTCAAAGCTTGGGCAGGAAGTCCGTGATGTGACGGATAGCGGCGCAGACTGGATCCACCTCGATATCATGGACGGTCATTTTGTTCCGAACATTTCGTTCGGACCCGATGTGGTTAAATCCCTGCGGCCCCATAGCAAAGCAGTTTTCGACTGCCATTTGATGATCGCTCCGTGCGATCCCTATGTCGAAGCCTTCGCCAAGGCCGGTTGTGACATCATTACTGTGCATGCCGAAGCCGGGCCGCATCTTCACCGCTCATTGCAGGCAATCAGGGCGCTCGGAAAAAAGGCCGGCGTGTCGCTCAATCCGGCCACGCCCGAGAACGTGATTGAGTATGTGCTCGATCAGCTTGATCTGATCCTTATCATGAGCGTCAATCCGGGATATGGCGGGCAAAAATTCATTCCGGCTGTTCTGGAAAAAGCCAGGCGTATCAACGCGATGATTGGCAATAGACCAATCGAACTGGAAATCGACGGCGGCGTTACGCCCGAAACGGCGCCCCTGGTTGCTGCCTCCGGCGTCAATGTTCTGGTGGCCGGCTCGGCGGTCTTCAAGGGAGGCACGGCTGAAGCCTATGAAGACAATATTTCCGCCATACGGACGGCTGCCAAAGCACAGCTCTGATAATTGCTCGTGCCTAAGCGAGGGCGATGACGATTGAACAGCGGCACCCACTCTAACTCCTCAAAATCCGGGTCTTCTGTTTCACCCGTGCCTCAACGTGGAATTCACCGTGCTGATCGGATTTTGTGGAGCGCTCCCCTGTGGGGCGCACTCATGGCTCTATCTCTCTATGTCGGTCTTCAACTGAGGGTCGGCGGGCTGACATCCCATATGGCGGCGCTGCTCGCACTCCATTTTGCCGGCGGTACGCTCGCCTACCCGATTGCCGTCATGGGCCTCCGCGTCGTTGCCGGAAACAAGCGCGCCGAAGCGCGGTTTTCAGCCGCCTTTTTGTGCCTCGGAGGCATGACGATCGGTCTGACTGCTGTGCTCTTCGCGATCATCTACCGAAGTTTCTACGCACAATGGCACGGCGAATTCGCAACATGGCTCTGGGTCTATCAGCTTGCCTTTACACTGGCATCGGCGCTTTATCAGTTCGCCGTTATCGGTGTGCGCAATTTTTTGCCGCTTGGACTGGTGTTTCTGGTGGCCGCAAGTCTCTGGCTTGTCAAAACGACGCGTTGAGATCGCCGCATTTATCTGCTAGCAGGCTGCCATAACATGCATTTTGGCGCATTGCCTGCTTCCCAAGAAACGACTCACCAGTGAGTGCTATTCATGATCCCTCGATATTCCCGACCTGAAATGGTGGCCATCTGGTCGCCCGAATCAAAATTTCGCATCTGGTTCGAAATCGAGGCCCACGCCTGTGACGCGCTGGCCGATCTTGGCGTTATTCCGAAATCCGCGGCTCAGACAATCTGGGACAAGGGTGGCAGTGCCAATTTTGACGTTGCAAAAATCGACGAAATCGAAGCCGTCACCAAACACGATGTAATCGCCTTTTTGACCCATCTTGCCGACATAGTCGGCCCGGATGGACGTTTTGTGCATCAAGGCATGACCTCGTCGGACGTTCTTGACACTTGCTTCAATGTCCAGCTCGTCAAGGCAACCGACATTCTCCTTGCGGATATGAAAAACCTTCTCGAGGCGCTGAAGAAACGCGCTTTCGAGCACAAGGACACGGTGACCATCGGCCGCAGCCACGCCATCCATGCCGAACCGACGACATTCGGTGTCAAGCTGGCGCTCGCCTATGCCGAATTCGAACGTTGCCTCAAGAGGCTGGAGGCGGCGCGCGAGGAAATTGCTACTTGCGCGATTTCCGGTGCCGTCGGCACCTTCGCCAATATAGACCCGCGGGTCGAAGAACATGTAGCCAGGGCCATGGGCCTTGCGGCCGAACCGGTTTCGACGCAGGTCATACCCCGCGACCGGCATGCCATGTATTTTGCGACGCTTGGTGTCATTGCCTCTTCGATTGAAAGACTGTCGGTGGAAATCAGGCACCTGCAGCGCACGGAAGTCCTGGAAGCCGAAGAGTATTTCTCGCCCGGTCAGAAAGGGTCCTCCGCAATGCCGCACAAGCGCAATCCGGTGCTGACCGAAAACCTCACCGGCCTTGCCCGCATGGTTCGTTCCTATGCGATGCCCGCAATGGAAAACGTCGCGCTTTGGCATGAGCGCGATATTTCCCATTCTTCTGTAGAGCGCATGATCGGCCCCGACTCCACGATAACGCTCGATTTTGCGCTTGCCCGGTTGACCGGCGTTGTTGAAAAGCTTCTTGTCTATCCTGAAAATATGATGGCAAATCTGAACAAATTCAGAGGCTTGGTGCACTCGCAGCGAGTCCTGCTTGCACTCACCCAGGCGAGTGTCAGCCGCGAAGATGCCTATCGACTGGTACAGCGCAACGCCATGAAAGTGTGGGAAGAAGGCAAGGATTTTCTGGAAGAGCTGTTGGCCGACACCGAGGTTCGCAACGCCCTGTCAGAGGATGATATCCGAGAAAAATTCGACCTCGGCTACCATACCAAACATGTCGACACGATCTTTTCCCGCGTCTTTGGCGCAAATAACTGAATTTCTGGATAGATTTGCGGATTGGCAATGAAAGCTTCCGATGCCGATATTCTGATCGTGCCCGGCTACAAGAATTCCGGTCCCGATCACTGGCAAAGCCGCTGGCAGGCCAAGCTCTCGACCGCCCGGCGGGTGGAGCAGGAAGCCTGGTCAAAGCCCGAGCGCGCCGACTGGACAGCCACCATTGCCAGGGCGGTCAATGAAGCGACAAAACCGGTCGTGGTCGTGGCTCATTCCCTTGGAGCAGCGGCAACCGTTCAGGCCATCCCTGAATTTACCAATAAGGTCGCCGGTGCCCTGCTGGTGGCGCCGCCGGAGGTGGAAAACCCCAAAATCCGGCCCAGGCACCTGATGACCTTCGGCCCCTATTCGCGCAATCCTCTGCCTTTTCCATCGATCGTCATCGCCAGCCGCGACGATCCCTACAGCAGCTACGAATCCGCCGACGATATAGCGGCCGCCTGGGGCGCGCTGTTCATGGATGTTGGAAAAGCCGGCCATATCAATGCCGAATCGGGATTTGGCCCATGGCCGGAGGGCCTGATGGTATTTGCCAAGTTTTTGAGCAAGATAGAGCCCTGATCAAATCTGGCCCCATCCTAGTAGAAAATGGGGCCAAATCACTGATTATTCGGAAATAATCTGTTTCATAGCCACATGCATCAATTCGTCCATATGACGGCGGATCTGGTGGTCGGACTGATCCACACCCGCGGCGTCAAAATCGCGACGAACTTTGCGGAAGACGTCATCGTCGCCCGCTTCTTCGAAATCAGCGACAATAACTTCCTTGGCATAGGCCTCGGCGTCATCGCCTTCCTTTCCCATCAGATCTGCGGCCCAAAGACCCAACATCTTGTTGCGACGGGCCTCGGCCTTGAACCGCAGTTCCTCATCGTGGGCGAATTTGTTTTCATACGCTTCGCTGCGCTCGTCCATGCCGCTCATATTCAGTTCTCCTGAACGTAGTGATCATTACAGTGCTCTACAGTCCTATATAGCAAGGAACCGTTCGACTTTCATCTCTAGAACACGTCTTGTTTAATTGGAACCATTTGATGGCGGAAAATCGGCTCACTCGGCCAAACGCGTCGCACGGCGCGTTGTGGTGCATCGGGCAACCGGCGCAACAACACAGATGGCCAATTGTTCGCCACCCCAGAAAGGACTGTCGGCAATTATCTGCCTATATCGTCAAAATGACCCGGGCCGGCGATTGTGAAACGCGGTGGTTTCAGCTAGATGGTAGCCAAATCCGACGCAAATGGGGCAGCACATTATCCGGCTGCAGAAACAGAGAACATTATGAATCGTCGCCGCCGCATCTATGAAGGCAAGGCCAAAATTCTCTACGAAGGTCCCGAACCCGGTACACTCATTCAGTTTTTCAAGGACGACGCCACCGCTTTCAACGCCAAGAAGCACGACGTTATTGAGGGCAAAGGTGTGCTCAACAACCGGATTTCGGAATATGTTTTCGAACAACTGAACCGGATCGGCATCCCGACCCACTTCATCAAGCGCGTGAACATGCGCGAACAGCTGATCAAGGAAGTGGAGATCATTCCGCTTGAAGTGGTTGTGCGCAATGTCGCCGCGGGCTCGCTGTCAAAACGGCTGGGTCTGGACGAAGGCACCGTATTGCCGCGCTCGATCATCGAGTTTTATTACAAAGCCGACGCGCTTGACGATCCGATGGTTTCGGAAGAACACATCACCGCTTTCGGATGGGCAAGCCCCCAGGAAATAGACGACATCATGGCGCTGGCGATCCGCGTCAACGACTTCCTGTCCGGCCTTTTCCTCGGTATCGGCATCCAGCTCGTCGATTTCAAGATCGAATGCGGCCGCCTGTTTGAGGGTGACATGATGCGCATCGTCGTGGCCGACGAGATTTCGCCGGACAGCTGCCGCCTTTGGGACGTGGAAACACAGGATAAGATGGACAAGGACCGTTATCGCCGCGATCTCGGCGGACTGGTGGAAGCCTATCAGGAAGTGGCCCGCCGCCTCGGCATCGTCAACAAGAACGAACCGCCACGCGGCACCGGGCCGGTCCTTGTCAAATAGGCACAGCAGTGGGGAACAAGTTCCGTGATCAAGGCACGTGTCACAGTTACACTCAAAAACGGAGTGCTCGATCCGCAGGGTAAGGCCATAGAAGGCGCGCTTGATTCCCTTGGCTTTGACGGCGTCGGCCAGGTCCGGCAGGGCAAGGTCTTTGATCTGGAACTGTCATCTGCAGACCCGGCAAAGGCGAAGGAACAGATTTCCGCCATGTGCGAAAAGCTTCTCGCCAACACCGTCATCGAGGACTACGCCGTCGAGCTCCTCTGATGGCTCAATTCACAGATCAGTCCTGACCGCCCACAATTCGGGAAAGAATGTGCGGTCGAGTGCGGTTTTCAAAAACTCGACGCCTGATGAACCGCCGGTTCCCTTTTTGTATCCGATGATTCGCTCGACCGTTTTCATGTGGCGGAAGCGCCATTGCCGAAACCGGTCTTCGATATCGACCAGCTCCTCGGCAAGTTCATAGAGTTCAAAATACTTTTCCGGCTGCCTGTATACCTGCAACCAGATATCCTGCAGCGCCTCGTTCGAAGTGTGGTTTTGGGAAAAATCCCGCTTCAACAGCGTGTCGGGAACATCAAATCCGGAGCGACCAACAAGCGCTATCGCCTCATCGTAGATGCTCGGCCCGCGAAATGCTGCTTCCAGTCTATTCCGTTGAAAAAGCCTTCGATTTGACAGTTATTGATACGTCGTCGCGTTGGCTCGATGTCTGTGCTCATGAGATTTGGTGAGCGGAGCCTGGTGCTGGGACCAGTTTGGCAAGTTTTCTGAGGTTCTGGGCGGTTGC
>JAAEOH010000028.1 GCA_024244645.1 Hyphomicrobiales bacterium | reverse complement strand
TATTTTATGAGGAGGTGCTGTCATCGCTTCCACAGTTTGTTGTCTGTGGACCGCAGTCGGCGGGGAAGAGCTCGGTGATCCGACGGATCAGCGGAGTAGCACTACCTGAAGCGACTACTCTCTGCACCCGGATCGCTACTGTCGTCCAGATCCGAAGGAAAGATGTGTACCACATTCATGTGGAACTCATCGGATCGGATGGCGAGCGGATATGGGAAGCATCGCCAACCTTCCAGGACGTAGCTAGCTCAGTGTTGAAGGCTCAAGATGAAGCAGTGTCTAGATCCCAGCAGGAGTTTGTAGACAAGTACACGGTGCAAGTGCACGTGTCTGGACCGAAGAGGCCCAATGTTACGCTCGTCGATTTGCCAGGATTTCACACGTCAAACGACGAAGATACCAACCGCGTGAACGCAATGGTCGAGCGGTACATCACAATGCCAGGAACGCTGGTTCTTCATGTTATTAGAGGAGATCAGGATTATGGCAGCATGCTTGGCAACGACTTCGTGCGCAAGACCAACAGCCAGGAGAGAAATCGCGTGACGGTTCTCACGCATTGTGATAAGCTGGGTTCAACGAACTTGGCCGATAGGGAACGGCTTCAGAATACGCTTGACACCACGCAGCTAATCAGCAGCCAAACGTTTGCTATTGATGGACGCGCGCAGAGCAACGATGGTGAGAAGGACGCATTGGGGCACGTTGCTTCAATGGATGCCCGTGTGGACGTTGGGGTGCCCCTGGTGTCGACACATCTCGAGGAGAGAATGCGACGGCATTTGGAAACACAGTTTCCAAAAGCCGTTGACAAGTTAAAGGAGATGTTGCAGTCTACCTTGAATCGCCTCGAAGCGATCAAGGAAAAAGAACCGCTGCAGGTGCTTCTTGAGATGGTTCGCATTGTCGAGAGCAATGTTAGCGAGAAGAGACTCGAGCTGAGAATCAAACTGCGACGCATTTTGGAGGTTATGGCGGTGGAAATACTCGACTTC
>JAAEOH010000027.1 GCA_024244645.1 Hyphomicrobiales bacterium | reverse complement strand
ATTCATCGAGGTGCACAATGAAAACCCAAAGCCGTACAAATGGGTCAAATCAGCCGACGAAATCCTCGCATCCGTCAAACGGTTCTGCCAGCGAACGCAGCAAACCCTATGCGGCGAATTTTAGATTCAGGTGACTAGAGCAACAACTCAGTCAATAGACCCGGCCATACCGGGCCGTCTATTTCGAATGCTATTTGCGCTGACATTGGTGCTTGGCGCCGTCGTTTCGCAGACCCAAGCAACGTCTGCAAAGGAGTTCGACTGGACAACGTACGTTGAACTCTATGAAACTGGCGAATGGGACAAAGCCTGGGAAGTAATTTAAGACGCTGATGGAAATACTGACAACGCTATTTTTGCCAACAGAGGAATTCTTCTAGGTTCCGGAAAGTTATCGTCCGGCGGGGTGACGAATCCTACCGCCCTTTCTGTCCCGGTTGCAGCTCTTGCGGAAGCGGACATTCGACTTGTGATCATTTGGTCAAAACGGACTTGTGGCAAGGAGCTTGTCAAATCGGAAAGGCACATAAACAGACGAAACTGAAAAAATTCGTGACCTGGTCAAGGAGAAAAGTCATGTCGAGGCATTTGAAAATCTGGGATGAAAAATACGCCAATGACCGCCCAAGGCGGCTGCTCGCTTGTGATGGAGGCGGCATCAAGGGCATAATTTCCCTTGAGATTCTCAAGGAAATCGAAGCCCAATTGGCAGAAGCCACCGATCAGGGAGACAGATTTCGGCTTGGCGAATATTTTGATTATATCGCGGGGACATCAACAGGCGCGATTATAGCAACCGGACTTGCCATGGGCATGAGCGTCAAAGAGCTGACGGAGTTCTATGTGGACTCCGGACCGATGATGTTCCAGAAGGAATACCTTCTGGGCCGCTTGCGGCGGTGGTACATATCTGAACCGTTGCAACATATGCTGCAAGACAAGCTGGGCGCGGAAACGGAGTTGGGATCCCCCGATCTCCTTTGTTTGTTGATGATCGTCACCCAGAACGCCACGACCGGTTCGCCTTGGCCTGTAACAAACAATCCATTTGCCAAGTACAACCAATCTGATCGGAAGGATCGTAATTTACAGATACCACTGTGGCAACTGGTTCGCGCCAGCACTGCTGCACCCGTCTATTTTCCGCCGGAAATCCTGGAATGGGAAAAAGGCAATCCGGACAAATCCTTTGTGTTTGTCGATGGGGGTGTCACGCCTTACAACAATCCGGCCTTTTTGCTCTTTCGTCATGCCATCGGACCGCAATACAGACTCAACTGGGAAACGGGCGAGAACAACATGATGCTTGTTTCCATCGGCACCGGTTCGGCCGACCGGGTCGACGAGGACCTCAATGAACGCGGCAACATGATGCACACCAATGCCATGGCGCTGCCATCCGTACTGATGGCAGGTGCTTCAGTCGACCAGGATATCAACTGCCGCTCGATCGGTCGCTGCGTCTACGGAGAATCCATTGATCGTGAGGTCGGGGATCTCATCATTAGGGAGACAAACGGTGTCGGCAATGCCGATAAGGTCCCTTTTGACCAGGATTGCGGTCGCGCGTTTCTCTATGCGCGATACGACCCCGACGTCAGCGAGGTTGGTCTGATGGAGTTGGGCCTTCTGGAGATTGAAGCTGCACATGTCCAGGCCATGGACAAGGTCGAATACCTCGACGACATGCGTAAGGTCGGGAAGGCCTACGCCAAGAGAGTTGACATGAGTCTGTTCGATCGGTTCGCAAAATGACCGTCTACGCTTTGGGAGGCCGGCGTCCTGACCCGGAAGGCGCAAAGCAGGCTCGCTTCCCCATCGGCAATCGAAAACTGGTGGCTGACCGCATTCGGCAGGTTTTTCTCAGACACAATGCGATGACGCTTGTCGCTTCGGCTGCCTGTGGCGCCGACCTAGTCGCGCTCGACGTTGCCGGACAGCTCAACATCGACAGGCACGTCGTTCTCCCGTTCGCACCGGACCAATTCAAGAATACATCTGTTTTAGACCGTCCCGGAGACTGGGGTGCGATTTACGAACAGATAATCGGCCAGGTGGTCGCCGATGGAAGGCTGATAGTTCTTGACCTCAAGGTTGGCAGTGACGACACCTACCGGCAGGCAAACGATTGCATTATTAACACTACCACCAGCTTGGGAAACGAAAAGAACCCGCCGAGGATCTGCTTGGTCTGGGAGGGTGCGCCCAGGAGCCCGGGCGATATTTCATACCAGCTCGCTGAGAGCGGCCGGGTGTTGGGCTGGCCGATCGACGAGGTGCTGACGGTTTAAGAGGGAGTTTGCATGTCTGATATGGGAAAGCCCACCTGTTTCGTACTGTCAAATCGAAGGCTTTTTCAACGGAATAAGCGCGAAGCGGGCATCGTTGCGAGCACAGGACCCTAAGAGATCACGCCCGGTGCTCACGGCTCTTCGGACACGCTGATTTCCCTGGCGATGCGGAACCCGACCTGGTCACTGGTGTCGTCGTTGAAGTGATGCCAGTCCCGGCTGGCGGAGCGCAGGGCTTTGACATCGGACAGCCAATGCCCGCCGCGTACCACGCGGCGGCTGCAATTCGGACCCGTTGTTCTTGCCTCCTCGGTGCGCGGTGCACCGACATAGTTGTCGTGGAAACAGTCTTCCACCCATTCCGCGACATTGCCATGCATGTCTTTGAGCCCGAACGGATTTGGACTGCGCATGCCGACCTTGCTGGGTCTGTTCGAATTGCCGGCATGAAAGGCATGGCTGTCGATTTGATGATCCTTGAAGGAGTAGTGCCGCCCATTTTCACCGCCCCTGGCGGCATATTCCCACTCTGCCTCGGTGAGCAGGCGGTATCGTTTGCCGGTCAGGTTTGAGATCCACGCCACGTAGATTTGTGCATCTTGCCATGAGACATGAATCACGGGTTGATCCCCTCTGCCCCATTGGCCAGAGACAATATTCGCCCTGCAATGTCCCTGGGCGGCACAAAAATCCCAGTGCGAGAAGGTGATCTCTGTTACCGAAACGGCGAAGCTCCTTCTGATGGCAACAGAGGTGATGGGCGATTCCCTCCTGTGGTCAGGGCTTCCACGGTGTGGTCCGCCGCGCTCAAACACACCCTTGGAAATAAAAATCATTTCGGGGCAATCGGCGCATTCCAAAAAGGGTGTCCAAGCGTCCAGCAGTGCCATTTCCTCACCTGTCGTTTTGATGTGCGGCCGCACATTGAAAAACCAGTAGGAAGCACGGCTTAGGCGGTCCAAATTCCACCAGGCCAATCCTCCCAGCACGATCGCAGCCGACAGGGCGCCGACAAGCGCGCGAGACCGGTACCTTGACCGCCTCTCCTGTTTTTCACGCCCTTCACAGGCCGCCAGATAGGCCTGCGCCGGCGCGATTTCCCGAGTCCATCGGGCATCCCGCGCTACAAGGCGTTGCGCATTGGCCAGCCGCGACCCGCGGTGGACAATAAAATCAGGCTTGCGCGTATCCTCTGCCTTTGCCCATTCGGTGGCTGCGATCAAAACGCTGTCGAGTAGCAACAGCGCTTCCCGATCTTCACCGAGTATGTCCGCCAGCATCGTCCAATGGCGCAGCAAGGCTTCATGGGCGACCTCGATCGTGTTGCCCTGCGGGCGCGCGCTGTCGTCACCTTCGCCCGACTCCTGTTCGTCCTCCAGGGTCTCATTTTGCGTTGTCATCGCGGCGCGCACGACCAGCAGCCGCCGTTCGGTCAGCGCCTGTGCGAGCGGCAGCACATCTTTCACGAGTTCCGCTTGAGACGCGACATGCCGTTGTGGCAGTTTGCTTTTGCGATTGATCCTGACAAGCGGCGGGACGAAGAGCTTCCGCAGGGCTTCGCGGCGGTCCTGGCGACCCTTGTCATAGCCAGCGTCGCCAAATGCGGCGGCGGTCTCCATCTCGATTGCTTCCGTCAGCCCACCGGATTGTTCGATTTGCTGAATCCCGATGTCGCCGCCACCCATGTGCTCGCGCATCAGGCGCTCGAGCACAAACGCCAGCAATGGCAGAGCATCCGGCTCGCCTTTGAATTCGGACTGCAGCCTTTCCACCGCGGCGGCGTCAAACACCGGCGCGTCGGGCCCCACTTTCCGGCGCAGGATTTCTGCAGGTTCGCGAATGATGTTGGCAATCTCGCCCTGCGGAACCGGGCCCAGGCTGATCGGGATCTGCTCAATGCCGGCGAACGCTTGCGCATTTTGCATCAAGCTGTAGGAATCCGATCGGATTGTGGCCAGGATCAGGGCTTCGCGGGATTCGCTTGCAGCCCGTGCAAGCCACAACAGTTGCTCGCTTTCCTCTGCGTTCTCGTCGTCGAAGAACTCCTCGCATTGATCAAGACAGATAACCGGCAATGGCAACAAATTGCCGGAATAAAGGGCGCGTTTTCCCGCCGCCTGCCGCAATTCCTGCAGCAGTTCGACAAACGCATCGGGATCCTGCAGCCGCGCACGCAACTGGCTGCGGCTGGCCCGAATGGCAAAGCGCTCATGCACATCCTTGAGGGCGGCAAGCAGACCCTCCCGTCCTTCGATGGCGCCGGTCCGGTCCGCGCGCAGGACCTTCAGCGGCAGCCATTGCGAGTCATCCCGCAAAAAACGCGGCCACAGGCCGGCGCGCAGAAATGATGATTTGCCGGACCCGGAGGCGCCAAGGATCACCGCTGCCTGAGGCGTTGACCTTGCAATCATCCCCCTCAGCGTATCCATGCCGCGGATGAGGTCAGCGTCCCGGCCAAAAAACACCGCAGCATCCTCGGGATCCAGCGCTTGCAGCCCGCGATAGGGCGAACGCCATCCGAATGGGCCATCCGCGTCCGGAAGCAGGTCAAAGTTCTCAGCGCCGATGCCTGCCTTGTTCAGCCCATCCTTAAGCCTGGCGAGCCCCGCCTTGGCGATGTGAACCGGCCATTGTTGCTGCGAAAACGGGTGCACGGCAATGAAACGCTCCGCAGGCTCGCCCGTCAGCTGAACGACTTGCCATTGCGATGTGAGGCCGCCAGGCAGTTGATCAAGCGACGAGCCGTCGATCAGAAGCGCGAAGAGCTTCTTGTTGTATTTGTTGGCGAGCTGGAATTCATCATGGCACCAGCGTGAGCTAAGCCACTGTTCAGAGACCAAAAACAGAACCGCCTCGCAGCGTGTCGCCGCATCCGCAAAGGCGTGTTGCCATTTTTGACCGGCCGCAATGCCACGCTCCGGATCCACATCGAGAAAGATGTCGTCACTGCCGCTCCACCCCTCGGCCACCAGCCAATCGCGCAGTGCGATGGCCCAGTCGTCATTGTGGCTCGAATGACTAATAAAGATGGTAGACATGATCCCCAATCAATTCACAACCCAGCGGTTGTGTTGTCTCGCAACTTTCGGCCTGAAACGAAGAATGTGGTTGATTTGTTTTGGTTTTTGTAGACTCCACAACCGCCTTGGTAGCAAAAGTTGCGTCAATATTTAAACCGACAGTAGTACAATTGAACCGTTGAGACATAAAATGCAACTGCTTGCAACCTTGAGGCAATTGCGCTTAACTTAGACTGGCATTTGATCCAGTGAAGAGCGAACGCTGCCATGACTCTCACTATTTATATTAAGCCAATCTTAAAATATTGCTTGAGAAAACTCTTGAATTCTTGGGTTTTCTTCTGTGCTTCCCTGTTTGTGGTGACCTCGATCTCGGCTGCCCATTCCTCTGACTTTGCCCTGGGAGGGATTGAATTGCGGGAGCCGATTTCGGGCGATTTCTACAATCATTACAACTGCTTCCCCCGACCCGAATTTTATGATCTTACCCAATGCGACCTGACAAACGCCAACTTCAGGAACACCAATCCGTTCATGGCGCCGGACGCTGTGATCGAGTCGCCGGACGGTCGCGTATTGCTTGCATACACTCAGTCGCTGGAATCTGGAGATCTGAATCAAATCGCCAGAAGCGTCATCGCATTATTTTCCCAGGAACTTTCAGGCACGGTGCCGACCATTCAGGAGTTGGACGGCACGGTCTTTGCGCTTTGGGGTGACACCCGTGTCGAGGAAATTGCCACCGGCACGGACGAATATCAGGAAATCGTCGGGTTCATTGAACCAAAATACGGTTTCGTAGTTCCGCCAACCGGAAACCCGGCATCAACGAAGGAGCAATTCCAACCGGTCTATCGCGTGATTGGCGGTGACGGGTTCGTCGCGATCTTTTCCGAATTCGAACCCGACCAGATCGTGGTGCAGCGATTTGCCGTTGCGGCCGGGACATTGGCTGAAAAGAACTTCGAGGCGCAAGCACGACAATTCCCGGAGCGGGACAAAAGCTGGCCGGCCGACGACTTTTCCAAATGGGACGACGTTGCATTTCTGATCCGCCGACTGGCCCTGAACACGACCCCGGAATTTGCCAATAGCGTGGTCGACCGCGTTTTTGACCGCCCTGGAAACAGAAAATATTACTCCCATGTCTGGGCCTTCCTTCCGACGAGCGTCATCAAGCACCTGGGCAAGAACGTGTATTCCGCTGTCGATGTGTTTGGTGAAAACACGGAATTTCCCGAGATAAGATCCAGGATGCTTGCCCAGGTAGAAGCGGCTCCGAGCGGGCCCTATTCCGAGTTCTTGCTGTATGCATTGGGCCGGTTTGACGAAGCGGTGGAACTGAACCGCGATTCGCCCATCGAAACCGTGCTGTTGTATGCGCTGGCGCACTCGCAGCTCAGAAATGTCCTGTCGGGTCTTGTCGGGGAGATTGCCCGTGGCGATCACCAAGAAATGCTTGCAAGCAGGGTCACCGACTATTCATACCGGAAAGGTGAGGGGACCTATTCCTACACAGCACCGACGGCAGAAGACCGCAACAGGCAGCTTGCAGAAAGGAATTTTTTCTACAGCAACGCCTACGCAAACATCTCGCCTTCGCGAGATGATTACGAAGACGGAATGCCAACGCTGTCACAATTGCTGAGCTACCTCAACAGGTTTCCGGAACGCTACAATTCGGCTCCCCTTGTCAACACGGTGCCGGAATTTGTGGCACAGACGGACCGGTTGATGCCGATGTTTGAGGCTGTTGCAAAGAATCGGGAATCCGCTCATTACGACGACGCGAGCTATTTTCTGGCGTGGCTCACCTTTCACCGCGGAAACGTCAATGAAGCTTTGGACCGGTTTGGGTACGTCATTGGGATGATACAGGCCAATGATTCCGGCTTGCGGTATGATCGGCCCGATTATAGCGGCACGGCGCTGTGGCAAATCAATCGCATTTTCAGGACATTGCCGCCGGACGAGGTGTTTGATCGGGTGCAAAGCAGCAGTGCCCTTTCGCCACAGCCGGTCGTATGGCTTACCGTCCTGACGACCTTCTATCAAACCCACCAATATGAACTGGTCATTGCCGGTGCCAGAAGGGCGCTCAATCACTTTGGCGTCACAATCGAGGACCTTCCAGTCACCACGGACCCGCGGCGAATCTCCACGACATTTGAGAAGTTTCTTCCGCGCTCGCATTACCTGCTGCAGGAAGTTGCCTACCTCTATCATTCGTCTCGGGAGATAAGCGAGATGGTGAACACCCTTAGGGAACTGGAAAGGCATTCCATTTCGTCGGTGCACGACAGGCTGCGGGAACTCATCAACAAATATGCGCTCGTCAGCAACTCCGATCTGGAAAAAATGTACTCTGATCGCAGCACCAAACCGCGGCACAAGGATTTGCGCCAGAGTCTTTACCTGCTGGACAGATCGCTTGAATTGCTGCCGCAATCCGGCACCCATTCGAAATTCCGCCACTGGCTTCACTACAAGCGCATCAGGCTTCTGGCGCAATTTCATCCGATTGAGGTCTCCGCAGCCAATGCAGCGTTCCAGAAAGAGTTCCCAAGTTCCGAATTGATCGATGACGGGATTGCCGAGCAGGTTTTGGCCGAAGCGGTGATTATTGGTGACATGGAAAGGGCGACCGAGACATTCGATCTGCTAAGGCGGAGATTTCCGAATGCAAACGCACTGGACAACGCCCACAGTTGGATGGCGATCGGCTGGACCTGCAAGGGACGGCCGGACAAGGCACGGGAGATCGACAGGCAGATTTTGCGTCTCTTTCCACTGACTCGGCACGCGGGTTACGCGCGGCAGAGAACCGAAAACCCTAAGGCCTGTTTAGAACTCAGAAACTACTATGCGTGGGACTACGAAGCGATGCGATGGCGGGAGAGAAATCGCATCGACACCATCCAGGCCTCATTTAATGACGGTACGGTGGCAAAATTCCCACCTAGGCCAGCACGACCCGCAAATGACTCAGCATCTACAAACCGATTGCCCATCACGAACAATCAGGCAAAGCAGATGGCTTCAACACTGCTTGACATGCATGCCAGGTCAGGTGAGTCCGCGCTTCGGGAACTCGGTGCCGTTTATGCGGGTTCCGTGGACTATTTCGGCAAGATCACGACATGGGACGAGGTCATGCAGGACAAGTCCCAGTATTTCGACCGGTGGCCCATCCGGCACTATGAAGTGGAACGCAATTCCCTGCTCGCAGACTGCAGCGGCGGAGAAGTGTGCACGGTCAGTGGCCACTTTGACTGGTCGGTCAACAGCCCACAGCGCAACAAGCAGGCTGACGGAACCGCCCGGTTCGAATTCACCATCACGGCGCATCCACCCCACCAGGTCTTGCGCGAATCCAGTGAAGTTGTGGAACGGCGGTAAACTGCCCTGTGCACAGAATGTTGTTCTGGAAATCATCCTTTCCGACGCGACAGCCTATCCACCTAAGGGCCAGCTTGTTTTCGGCGGGCACAAATTCGATCCGAAATCACAGAACCTGTGCGTTTAGGGAGAATTTGCAAATCCGGACCTGTTCCTCCATCCGGGGCTGAATGTCACCGTTCGCTTCTGGATCAACGAAGATTGAAAGCTGGGTAAAAGTAACTACTGCTTCGATATCGGTGTGAACCGGCGTCCAAAAAGGACCCCACCCAGTTACTGGGATACTGCACTGAAACTATTACGTAAATTGGCTTTTGCCGTAGTTCGATCGGCATTCAATTGGGACCCCCGTCCAAAGCCCATTTTGGGCAACCAGATCAATGTATTTGGCTGGCAGGTGGTGGGGTTCCTGTTCGACGCCGTTTCACATACACCAGTGTCGTTTCGATTTTGGAGTGCCCGAGAAGCTTTTGGATCGCTAGCAAATCAGCTCCGTTTTCGCACAAAAACGAAGCAGTTGAATGCCGAAAACGATGGGCAGAAACTCTGACATCGTCACCAATCTCGGTCCTTATGCAAGGCCGGTTTGCGTGAGGTAACTTGGTTTGGGCGCTTTGGAACTCAATCAAGGTCAGGTGAAGCGTCAGTGACTTATTCCACGCGGGAATTCTCAATCGGTAAGTTCGCGTTTATGGCTTTCTCAACTTCGTCCTGAAGCAAATTCACTCGAGTGTCGATGACCACTGTGCCATATGAACGGTAGGCTGAGGACAAATGGGTCTCATCGATCCAGTCAAGCCAAACCGCAGCATCCGCTGTATCGAAAGTCGCACCGCGATCGCCAAACCAAGGTGTGGGATCGACGTCGAACAGTTTTTCAGCCGAAGACAGGTTGGCAGACAGTTTCCAGACGTGAATTTTCCCGGAAGATGCAAGAACCGCGAGCCGCGTTCCGTCGGGCGAAAATTTTGCAACCCGCGTGTCCCGGGTTGGGATTTTCAGTTCGAGCACCATGTCCATGGCAACCAAATCAAATATGCGAATGAGGTCATCTGATCGCGTAGTGGCGAGATATTTTCCATCGGATGAGACATGAAAGCCCAGTGATGAAAGTTCGTCAGCACTGGCTTGGAGAGGCACAACAAGCGCAGTGTCGTCGGCGTCAACACGGTAGAGACCTCCGTTGCTTACGCTCACGATCAGATCATTCCCGTCTGGCGTTACAGCAATACCACCCAGAGTGTGGTAGCTGCCCGGTGCCTTTGGCTCGGATACGGGACGGACAATTTTTGTCTGTGGCACTTCACCAACCCGCCAGCGGACAATTGAATCAGATCTTGTTGCGACCAGTGTTTCGCCGTCGTCGAGCCATGCCACTCTCACCAGGCCACCTTCCACGTCTACCGTTTCAATGGTCTCCTCACCATCAATCCTCATCAACTGGCCCGATGCAGTGGCGGCAGCAAGCGCGCCGTTGGGAGCCACCACCATGTGTTTTATTTCCCCGTCTTGAAGTTCAAACATCCGCTGGCCGTCACCATCCAAGCGGGTGATCGTGCCCTCCTCATCTCCGACCCATAAACGATCACGCTCGGAATCTGCAGCTAAGGCAGAAACACGGACACGGGCCGGCAAGATCAGTGCGGATATCCTATCCCCCGGATCAACCTGCCAGGCCGCAATCGAACCGTCTGAATGGACCGAAACCAAACGGCTGCCATCACCGCTCCAGACAAGATCCCGCAAGTCGCTTCCCGTCCGAAAAACGATATCGTCGAGACGGAGCTTGCGCCCTTCAATCGAGGCAATGCAAATGCGCTCAACCGCACAATCGTATGCGAGCCTTTGGCCTTTGGCGTCCGTTTCGATCCGCATTATCCCTTTGGCTGCATTCCGATATGCTTGAGCCGGAGGAAAGACGAGCCATGCGCTTTCTTCCCTGTCCGCACCCTCCGGATCGAACAACACCAATTCACCTTTGGATAATCCAGCCACGACGTATTGATCTAGCCACGCCAGGCTGAGCACCCGCCCCATCGGCCGCGGCAGCTCCTTGTTCTTTCCTCCCGCAGCGACATTCAACTCGTATACGGCAGCGCGTGTCGCAATTGCCAGCCGTTTTCCATCTGCCGCAAACGCAAGCGCCCGTATTCCGCCCGGCAAATCACGAACCTTGCAGTCGGGGTGGCCGGACGCACTCGAACAGGTCACCAGCCTGCCTGGCGACAATCCGACGTGGCCAACGGCAAGCATAAATCCGGAATCAAATTCGTGCAGATCGGCCTGTTCGGAGTGGGAGATATACAATTTTCCGGACGTCATCTCGATCTCAGTTGCCGTTGCATCACTCGCAGAAAGAAAAACCGCGCTACCATCGTTTCGCAGCGCAAGCAATGATCCGTCGGAGAGTGCCCACATACGGGCATATTGAGCTCCTGTGGTGGAGGTCACACCCGCCGGAAAGCGTTTTTTGAATACATCTCCGGTGCGATTGACTTCGATCATGCTACCGTCTCGATTCAACGCCAACACATCATTTTGCTGACCGGCAGCAACAGCGACAAAATTGCCGTCCCAGGTGCCACGCCGATGCCCAGAACCGGTTTCAATCAGCGCTGTCAGAGCCACTGATCTTGTTTCGGCATCATTCGACATGCCCAGCGCAGCTACAGCGGACTCCAGCGCCCGGTGCCATTCGCCGTTTCGTAACCGGGCTTCGGCATTGCCAAGATGTTGACGAAGACTCGCGCGCGCCTGCGATGCGTAGAATTGATTGGCGATGAAACCAACAGCAATAACGGAAGCGGCGAACGCACCGGCAAAAACCGTTATTGCGAGCCTGCGGCGTCGGTAAGATGTGGCAGACTTGTCAACGTATTCCGAAAGACCAGGCTCTCTGGCATCAAGAGCCTCTTCACCCCAGCTCGTCTTAAGAGCACGCGCCTCCTGCAGGGCCAATCCGGTAAGGTGAGCGCGGCGCGCATCCGCCTTCCCCGAGGCTATCGCTTCCTGGAAACCTCGATACTGTGATGCGACCCGGTTCAGTATTGCAAGGTTGTGCGCTTCCTGTAGCACGACGTTCTTCAGAACACTCCAACCTTCGATCAAGCTCTCATGAGCAATTCGAAGGCTGGTGCCCTCGCTGATCAGCAGTCCCGCATCCTGCAGGGCCGCTGCCAACTGTCTCTCCGGACTGTGCTCTGGAAAAAGGTCGAGCGGCATTCTCCGGGAGGTTACTACTCGTCCACTCGCATCTGATTGGATCAGTGCGCGTGCGAGCCGAGGCATGCAGTCGCGTGTGGCCGGCGGTTGCTCTTCGAGAACTGCGTCGGCGCGAGCAGCCATAACACCCTGCACCCCTTCAACGGCTTCGTAGGCCGCATGGGTCATCAATTTGCCTTGTCTCTTATCGAAGAGCTGTGACAGGAGAAGCTGCATCGCGGGCAGTGTGCCAGGCCCGCTGTCGGACTCGATTCTCTCGGACAAACCGGGCAGGTCACCTTTTGGTCCTTCATAGAAAACGCCGGCGGCAGCTGCCGGCTTCAGGATCATCTCTCTCAGATCCGCTGCTCTGGGCAGGCCAATTTCCATGACCGGCACTGGCTCCGAAGGTCCGGCCAGGGCGCGCAAACCACAAAGCCGCTCAAGTGCTGGAATCTCTCCTATGCGATGTTGGAACTCCGATCGAAGGGTCGCTACGATGATCACCGGCGCACTGGTCTTCAGCGCCTCGAGAACTGCAGCAAAGTCCATTGCAGCAGTCACCGGCCATGCAAAAACCTCCTCGAGTTGGTCAAGCACGAGAATAAAACCCTGCGCGGGCCCAATTCGCTCTGCTGCCCGGCTCACGGGCGCTGCGACGTCCGGGCCTGACCGCATAATAAGAGCCGCGAGCCGCTCAGGCGTGTCAAAATCACCTGCGCGAAGAGCCTGGGAAAAATTGTCCATTCCAAAAAAAGCTTCGGCAAGGCCTAGAGCCCAATCGCCCTTTCCAGCCTCCATGAGCATGGAGGGAGAAACGGTCATGTATAAATCCAGCTGCGGCAGTTCCTCGACACCGCCCGAGTGCATCAACCGCGGCAGCAAGCCCGCGCGTACCAGAGACGACTTACCTGATCCTGATGGTCCACTGATCAGCAGGAAAGGATGACCTTTGAGGGCATTGGCCAATATGCGCGCCCGCGCGCGATCGACCTCACGATTGCGGCCAAAAAATATTGAGGCATGCTCCAGTTCAAACGGGGACAAGCCGCAGAACGGCGAGCCGCCGGTCCACACGAGTGGTATTTCGCGATCGTCCAGCCAGGAACGCAGATGCTGCTCGAACTGTTCCTCGAAATCTGCCGTATCGTTGAAATTGTGATACGCAGCGACAAAGATTCCCTGCTCATTTTTGAACCACCGCCTCCAAAACTCCTTGAACAGATTCAACTGTTCGAATTCGACGGCCAGGTTGCTTTCCGAAAGGTAGATTTCATCCCTCTTGCGATAGGCGATTATATCCGGCGCCTTTGGCACTGATGCCATCGCCTTTCGCATTGCAATTTCGAATTCGTATTCAGTTCCTGTAGGCACCGTGCCATCTTCGCGAATAAACTGGGGCGGCAAAGGGCTGCCAAGTCGTTTCCAGAATATGCATATGACGATGTCGCAGTCGGACGATTTTGTGATCTGACCCTGAAAGGTTGAATCTGCCGTGTAGTAGTCGTCTTCCCATCTGTGCAGCTCAAATCCAAGATCTCCTCCCAGATCGGCGTTGATGCGATTGACGACACGTGTGGCTGCTTCGCGCTCGGCCAGAACATCCGACGGGGAAGAAAGGAACATTTTGTAACGCATATCTGCTAACTCACCCCTTGCGTAAATTCAGTTGATCTGCGCCGGTAAACACACGCACATCGCATACCTTGGTTGATCTCCAGGGCAACTGCAAGGACGCTTGGCAGTTTAGCTACAGTATTTAATTCAGTTGTATTTTGATCTGTATTTGCGTTAGCTCAGTTCAACTGCGGATCATGAATATTCCTGAAACGCTTCATGATCTGGAACAAATCAGGGGCGATCCTGTCAATGAAAATGGCAAAACGGCAATCGCCAAGCGGATCCATCTCCAAACTTGGTTTGGCTATGCGCATAGCCATGCTTTCCTTCGCTGTGTTGGCCTTTTATTGGCTCTACGGGGTAGATCCCACTCACGCGCAGTCAAACCAATTCCTGAGCCCGGCACAGGACCGTGCCTTTCTTGAAGCCACCATCGCCAATGAGCGTCCTGATTTTCGGCCGCCCGAGGGAATCACCGGTCTGACGGTGCCCCACCACCTGCTTGCCGCAGACCTGATTGCCCGCGGTTTCTGGGCCGTATCGCGTGGCAACTACGACCGAATTATCCTGATTTCCCCGGACCATTTCCGCGTCTTGCCTCACGGTTTTGCGGTTGTGGATACACCGCTGCCCACAGCCTTCGGACCCACCCGACCCGCCAAACACGCTGCTCAGGATTTAACGCGTCAGGAAGGTCTGTTTGCAGTGCATTCCGATCCGATGCGTGAGCACGGGATAATGGCGGTTCTCCCATTTATCGTGTATTTCTTTCCGGATGCTGAGATCTTGCCTGTTGTCGCGTCGATCGCCAACGATCCGGCCAGTTGGAAAGCAGCCGCGAATGCTCTTGCACTGCACTTTACCGAACGCACCCTGATTGTTCAGTCCACTGATTACTCCCATTTTTTGACAGTTGGCGCAGCGGCACAACGAGATCAGCAGGTTATTGGTGTGATATCATCTCGGGAGCCAGATCGCGTCATAGAACTTCACCAGCCCGCGCACCTCGATTCCAAGGCTGCCCAGTATATTCAAATGGACCTTCAGCAGCGGCGCGGCGCCCAGGTTGCGGTCGTCGCCAATCGCAACTCCGTCTCCTACGGCACAAGTCCCGAAAACACCACGAGTTACATCGTTTCGGCCTATCACCCAGACCCGGCCAAATTGTCGCGGCTCGATTACAGTGATCATGAACGGTTATTCTTTGGCGGTGACGTTCTCATCGGACGTTTCATGCTCCCGGTACTCACGAATACGGACGCGCTCGCAGCCATCCTTAATGCAGTCTACAGCTACACTGCCGGCGATCCGCTGGTGGTCAACCTCGAAGGGGTCATCACCTCGGAGTACATACCGAACGCGCCCGCCGGCTCACATCTCATGCCACGGGGTCTTGCGTTGCCGATCCTTGACGACATGGGTGTGGTCGCAGCGGGCCTTGCAAACAACCACGCCTTGGACTTTGGTGAATCCGCCTTTGAAACAACACGAAATATACTTCAATCTGCCGGTCTCCAGGTTTTGTCCCACGGAGCGGTTGCAGACCTCGGGCCTGTACGGGTTCTGGCACTCAATTTTCTGCCGGGACGGGACCCGCACGTTTTGAACATAAGTGACATGGGAAATCTATGCTCCTTGGATGCACGCGCACCTCTCATTGCATTTGTGCACTGGGGCGTCGAATACACTTCCAAACCTTCCGTTGCGGAGCAACTACTGGCCGATCGCTTTGCTGCATGCGGTTTTTCAGCCTTGATAGGAGGACATTCACACCGCGCCGATACGACCCTGCGGCTTTCGTTAGGACAGATGCAGTGGGCTTTTTCGTTGGGCAATCTGCTTTTTGATCAGAACGCAAGTCGCGCTTCCGGACAACTCGCGGAATTGAGGGTTTTTGAGCAAGGCACTGTTGCGCTCAGGCTGATAACGCTGCCGAACCTGTTCGAACTGGGTCGGTCAGTTGCTAACCGTGGCCAAACGTCTGATCAATAATTCTGGTAGGGATCGGCTGGCCTGAGATACTCAAGCACAACTGGACGTGAGGCAATTTCGCGCCCGTCGGCCAGTGAAAGCACAATCTGGAATTCGTGGTAGGAAGCCTTTTCAGCTTCAACCTGAAAAGCCCATTGGCTGTACTGACCTGGCCTAACTGTGGCATTCAGACCAAACGGAATCAAATAGTCGGACCGATCAAGCGATAATCGGAACGGATCGGGGAAAAGTACTTCACCCGCGCCGCCTTCACCGCATTCCGTAGTGAAGGGCAACTGTCCCACCTTGAGATAGGAATTGAACGTAACGTAGTCGCTTATCACCGAACCGTTGTTTTCACGCCAGCTAAAATCCATCTGCGCCGATATCAGCAAAACAACGGCACTGCCCAACAAATCAATTGCGTTTGACAGGTTGCCATAAAGCCCGGAGCGCCGGAGATCTTCGATGCAGGAAGCCGCGTTTGCATGCGAGCAGCTCAAAACGCTCTGGTTTTCTATGAGTGGCAGATTTACACCCTGGTTCATCAGGTCTTGTGCGAGATTTACCTGAGGCACCGGCCACCCGCTCTGGACCGGCAGGCTGGCTGCTGACGCGGTCGAACCGTCACGGTTAAGAATGTTTACCGAAATGTTTGCACCTTCAGGTTGGCTCCACCCATAATTGTGCAAACTGAATTGCGTTATCAAAGGCTGTCCGCAATCCTGTTCGACGTAGACGTCCATAACCGGCTTCAGGTAAGACGCGCTGTTTTGAACCGCAACAAAGCCACCCACAATTTGAAGTGGTTGGTTTCCAAGATTTTCGAAACTCATTTCAAATCCGGGGCTGAAGTGAGATGCCGGGTGGAGATCGCTGTCCTCTCCGTACCGCACCGGAATTGCAGTCTCGTTTCGCCACAAAGCACGAACATTCTGATCAGCACGGTACACCAAAATGCTGCTTCCATCGCTACGACTGGTATAGCTTGGACTGAACCGACCGAACCAATCAGGTGGTGGGGTCGGGTCAAGGGACAAGCCAATTCTGGCATCTGTAAGTTGCGTAACCTGCGCAAGATGCAACGAAGAAGGGGTGCCCTTGTCCGTCACATATCGTCGCGTGCCTGCAATCTCCTGTCCGCCATGAAACTCGGCCGTGTATGCCTGTTCATCGAACGGAGTCACCTCAACGATCCCGACCAGGTGGCCATGTTCGAACTGTCCGTCGAACACCGTGCCGGCACTGTCAACCAGCCTGCCAGAACCGTGGCGTTGCCCCTGGTGAAAATCGCCTTCATAGTGCCAGCCGCCCGGAATTTGCAGCCGACCCTTCCCATGCATTTGCCCCGAAGACCAGTCGCCTTCATAGACCGTTCCATTCTTCATCCAAAAGCGGCCTTTGCCTTCGGCGCGACCTTTACTAAACGCGCCGCTCAACTCCGCCACCACTGCAGACCAGGAATAGGCAGGTGTACCGGGCAGCCGCCAGATTAACTTGCCTTTACCTGAGATCGCTTTGGAGGGCAAATGATCAGCGGCGGGCTCCCAAGTGAGATCGTATGTTCCTTCAAGTTGAGGTGCCACCAGGTAGTAAACATGTCGCTGCAGCGATTTCGAGTTGGGGTTGTACATCAACTGCACAAGTCGCTTTGCAGGGGCATCCGATCGCTTGAAAGGCTGCGTGTCGATGGTCGGCAGCGGACCATTGGTCGGGTTCATGTCCGCATGCACGGCCGTCGCAATGAGCGCAATTGGAAGCCACATGAACTGTCTAAAGATGTACTGAATCGTGTGTTTCATGGTTCGAACCCGAGATTCATGGTAATCAGATTTCAAATACGCGTTAAATTTACAGCATACCGCGGCCGGACGGCAAGCAACGGAAAGATTCTTTGAAACAAAAGGCTCTAAAAATTGGGGCGGTTACTGACGAAATGGCGACATTTAATCCGTAAGCGCGAGAGTTTGTAGATATGTCGGTACTCGCGCGTTGGCGCTTCTAAAAACTCAGGATTGTTCGAATACCTGACTTTCTGTAACAACATCTGGTTGTGAGAATATGTGAACTGGCGCGGACGTGTTTTGCTTGACAGGAAGCGGGTCCTTTGAGATCCTTTAAACATTGCTGATGAGTTGGCTTTTGCAGCCTGTCTTTGCGACACGTGGAGCGTTCGATGAAGATAGACAAGGCGGTGCAAGCGCGGATTGACAAGCTTGAGACATCTACAAAAGACGAGCGCTTTTTTCACGTATACGTTGTTTACGAGGGCGCGTTCGAAGACCTGGATCTGGGAGGCATCACGCTCTATCCGACTCCCGGCGGTCCAGCCCGCGGGAAACTGACGGCTTCGGAAATCGAGACCCTGGCGACGCTGGACGCGATTGTCCGAATCTATTTTTCGACGCGTAAGAAGGCCTTGCTCAACGAGTCGGTGCCGTTTGTCCGGGCGCCGATGGCCTGGGCCCTGGATACGCCTCCGGTGCGTGGCCAAGGCGTGGCAGTGGCGGTCATCGACAGCGGCGTCGATGTGCTGCACGAGTCGTTTCAGGACGCGTCCGGCAACACCCGGATCCTGGCCCTGTGGGATCAAACCTTCGACTACAACGCCGCAGGCGATCCGGTCGACGAAGACGGCGACGCGCTTGAGGACGATGACATTCCGCGTGACGAGCTGGGCAACACCATCACCCGGGCCTCGAACCGGACGCCGCAGCGCCATGCCACGAACTGGCATTTGCCGCCGGCGGGCGGTGACGCGGTCAATCCTGACATGGCCGGGCTCGATCACGGAGCCGAGTTCACGGAAGCGCAGATCAACACCGCGCTGACCCGGCATCGCGATGACGGACAGGACATACCGATCTCGCTGCAGGACGATCCGGCGGCGGGCAATCACGGCACCCATGTCGCCGGGATTGCGGCGGGCGACGGGTCGATGCCCGGGCGTTGTCGCGGGGGAGGCCGCTATGTCGGCGTGGCGCCCGAGGCGTGGCTGATCATCGTCAAGGTCGGCTTCAAGGGCAAGAAGATGCAGGACATCATGGCCGCGATCCAGTATGTCCTGAACAAGGCCCGCTCGTTTCACATCGACGGGGCGCCGGCAGCGGCTCAGAACGGTCTGCCGGTCGCCGTCAATCTGTCACTGGGCTCGGACTGGGGGCCGCATAATGGATTTTCCGATGACAGCCGGCAGATTGCCTCGATGCTGTCGGGCAGCGTCGGGCAGGCAGTGATCTATGCTGCCGGCAACGCCCGCAACGACGCGATCCACGCGGCGGTGACGCTGGGGCCAGGCGACGACCTGTCGATCGATTTCGATGTCGACGGCGGAATCAAGGACATCGATTTCTGGTTCAGCTTCCCGCCCGGCGCGGATTTCAGCTACACTCTGACGCTGCCCGGCTGGTGGTCGCGCGACACCACCCGTTCGATCGACATTACCGACGGCGCCAATTTTGACGAGCACGAGCATAATTTCGATCCCACGGTTCGGACGCGGGAGCCGGGGGACCCGGATGCCCATGCCTCGCTGAAGATCAAGCATACCGAGGATTCGTCGGTGGATTCGGGCACCTGGACGATCAACTTGAGCAACGCCGGCGTTGATGACCTGCATCTGCACATCTGGAGCGGGGACGAGGAAATCACCTTCGAAAAACCCGACAACCTGCCGGGGTCGGAGCAGGATTCCAACCATCCGGAGGACTGGTTGAAGGCCACCATCGGTGTCGACAGCAGTGGCGAGGATGTCATCGCGGTGGGTGCCTATTCCATTGGCGGATCGGATATCGAAATTACCAGTTTCTCGTCGCAAGGTCCGGCACCGGTGGGGTTGGCGGGCGGTCTCTATCCGCCGGGCTCGATCCAGAAACCCGACATCTCGGCGCCGGGTTATGACATCACCTCAGCAGCCGCCGATGCGTTCGACTGCTTTCTTTGCTGCGAATGTTGCGTGCAGAACTATGTCACCATGAACGGGACCAGCCAGGCGGCCCCACATGTGGCCGGTGTCGTTGCCCTGATGCTGGCGGTGGACCCCACGTTGACGCATACGGAGATCAAAGAGATCCTGCAGGACACCACAGGTCTCACGCCGGATCTGGATGATGGCTGGCCGCCGGAGGAAGAACTGTTCGGGTCGGGGCCGCTCGATGCCGAGGACGCACTGCAAGAGACCATCGACCGCGCCGGTACGGCGCGGGTGGCAGCAGCCACAATCGCGCGGGCTCATGCCCGCGTAACGATCCCGGTCTTTCAGCGGCTGACCGAGATGCTGCGGCAGTGGGAGGCACGGTTCGGTGCACGGCCGGCCTGGCACTTCTTTGCCGCGCTAGTCGGTGCCCATTTCGCCGAGGTGCAGCGGCTGATCAACACCCAAGCCAAGGTGGGCGCAATCTGGCAACGCAATGGCGGGCCGCAACTGGTGCGCAGCGTGGTGATGAACGAGCGGGACATCGACCCGCCTATCCCGCTGGAAGTGGGTGAAAAGCGGATGGATCAGCTGATCGAGCATCTGATCCCGATCCTGCGGCGCTTTGCCGGCGAACGGCTGAGCGCCGATATCGACCGCTACGAGGATCTGGCGCGGGCCTTGCCCGGACGCCGCTTTGACGAGATCGACGACGCCATTGCGGGATTCACATCATGAGCCGGAACGCAGGCACGCTCGAGACCCTGGCGCTGCTTCTGGCCGAGGCATTCGCACCGCTGACCGACGAGTTGCAGCCGGCCCGGATCGGGCCGTTCCTGCGCTCGCTGGGCCTGGCGCTGCAAACGGGCGACACCAGCACGGGCGCCATCGCCGCGGCGGGCGGGACGGCGGCGATGCGCGTGGACGAGCTGACCGCGACCATCGCACCGCTGGCGACCGCGCTGGACGCGCTCGACACCGACGATCTGGCGACCGTGCCGCCGGTGATCAGCGCAGGGGCCGAGACGGTTGCGAAACTGGTCGCCTCCATTGATGCGCTGAAGGATTTCGTCACAGCGGTAGACGGCGTGATCGCAACCCTGCCCGAGGATGCCCGGATCGTGGCCGAGGCAGTTGCCGACAATCTGGCGTTGCGGATCGTTGAGGTTATAATCTTGGGCCATCTGGACCGGCGCGCCAAGGATATCGCGAAGTTCCTGCCGCTCTTGGGGATCGTCGAGGACGTTCAGGAGCCAGGCGACGGGACGGGTGCGCAGCCGCCCTTCCGTTTCCGCCGGCTGCATCTGGACCGGATCGGCGAGCTGCTGACCGACCCGCAAACCTATTTCCAGGCGATCTTCGGCTTCGGCGCACCGGACTTCGACGGGCTGGCCTTCTTCCGTCCGGTCGAGAAGCTGTTGAAGGACAACGACCTGCCGGTGCTGCTGCTGCAGCCGCCAGGCGCCCCACCGGTGCTGGAGGCGTTCCTGCTGCGCCTGGAGGCGGAGGAGAGTATCAGCCCGCCGGGACTGAGGGCGGAACTTCGGGTGCCTGGCACGCAGAGTTTCGACCAGACCACGCGGCTGAGCGACGTGTGGAATTTCATCGCCTCCGCCGACATGACGTTCAGCGCCGGGCTCGCGATGATCCTGTCGTATGATGGATCGCTGTCGCTCGAGCCCGGCAGCGCCGGCGGCACGGTCAACGGCACTGCCTCGGCCGGATTCCGGGCCGAATCGGGCGGCGGTGATCCGATCACGCTTTTGGGTGTCACCGGGGCGACGCGGCTGACCGTGGACAGCTTCGAGGCCATGGGTGGAATCAGCGCAAATTTCGATACCGTGTCGGGGGCGGCACAGGTGGAGCCGGTGATCACGGCGGGGTTCGAGCAGTTGACTGCGCATCTGGATTTCGGAGGCGGCGACAGTTTCCTCAACTCGATCTCGGGCGGTGGTTCGGGATCGACGGATGTGAGCCTGGGGGCAAGCTGGTCGCCGTCCCAGGGGGTCAAGTTCAGCGGCTCGTCGGCGTTGGAGATCACGGTGCCCGCGCATGTTCAGGTCGGCCCCGCGACGCTGGAGAACGTTTTTCTGGTCGCGGGGCTGGACTTCGAAGGCGATGCGCCGGAAGTCCCCGTGGAGATCTCGGCCGGGATCAAGGGCGAGCTGGGGCCGCTGGTGGCCACGGTGGAGCGTGTCGGTCTGAAGCTGACTTTTACGGTGCCGCCCGAGGGGGGCAATCTGGGGCCGCTGAACGTGGAGGCCGGGTTCAAGCCGCCCAACGGCATCGGCCTGGCGGTCGATGGCGGTGGCATGTCGGGCGGCGGCTATCTGTTCCTGGACCCGGACCGCGGCGAATATGCCGGTGCTCTGGAGTTGAAATTCCAGGGCGCGATCCACTTGAAGGCCATCGGTGTCCTGAACACGATCCTGCCTGACGGCTCGGACGGCTTCTCGCTGATGATCCTGATCACGGCGGAGTTCACGCCGATCCAGCTGGGTTTCGGCTTCACGCTGAACGGGGTCGGCGGGCTGATCGGGATCAACCGCACTATGATGCTGGATGTCCTGGGCGACGGAGTACGCGACGGCACCCTGCAATCGATTCTTTTCCCGGACGATGTGGTCGCCAACGCCGCATCGATCATCGCCGATCTGCAATCCGTCTTCCCGCCGATGGAAGGGCGGTTCGTGGTCGGGCCGATGGCCAAGCTGGGCTGGGGCACGCCCACGCTGGTGACGCTGGAATTGGGCGTCCTGATAGAAATCCCGCGCCCGGCCTTCGCCATCATCGGGATTCTGTCGATGGCCCTGCCGGACGAGAGCGTCGCGATTTTGGAGATCAACGTCGCCTTCGCAGGAAGCGTCGATTTCGAGAAGAAGCAGCTGCGCTTCGACGCCTCGATCTTCGACAGCCGGGTTCTGACTTTTCAGCTGTCGGGTGACATGGCGTTGCGGATCTACTGGGGCGAAAACGCGAATTTCCTGATGACGGTGGGCGGGTTCCACCCGGCCTATGTGCCGCCGCCGATGGACCTGCCGGATATCCGCCGGATCGCGATATCGCTAATGACCGGGAACCCGCGAATCAGCGCAGAGGCCTATTTCGCGGTCACGTCGAACACTGTGCAGTTCGGCGGCCGTGTGGAGGCCTATGCGGGCGCGGATATCTTCAATGTCTACGGGCACTTGTCGCTGGATGCGTTGATCCAGTTCAACCCGTTCCACTTCATCGTCAGCCTGGGCGCGATGGTGGCCGCCCGCTCGGGCTCGACGGTGCTGTTCTCGGTCGAGCTGACCTTCACCCTGGAGGGGCCGACGCCGTGGCATGCCTACGGCAAGGCGAAGTTCTCGATCTCGCTTCTGTTCTTCGACATCGATGTGTCGATCAAGTTCGACGTCAAAGTCGGTGCAGAGGAGGACACGACGCTGCCGCCGGTGGATGCACTGGACGAACTGGCCGCGGCGTTGGGGAATGTCGAGAACTGGGCGGCGCTGGCAGCCGCGGACGAGGCTCTACTGGTCAGCCTGCGCGATATCGGCAATGCCGCGCGGCAGGTCGTGCATCCGATGGGCGGTCTGACCGTGATGCAGAAGGCGGTACCGTTGAACATAGAGATCGACAAGTTCGGATCGCGCAATCTGGCAGGCGGCAATCGGATAGAGATCGCGGCCATCCGCGTCGGCGGCGACCAGATCGAGACAACGCCTCTGCGCGGCGAGTTTGCGCCGGCCCAGTTTTTCAATCTCAGCAATGCCGAACAGCTGTCCAACTCGTCCTTTGACGATTTCGACACAGGCGCGGTGGCGACGAGCGCCGGTCAGGCCAAGGCGGTGTTTCAGCGCAGGATCCCGATCGCGCATGAGCTGGCCTATATCGACAAGCCCGAGCTGCGGTTGGAGCACATCCTGTCGACGGATCTGATCGCGACCCATCTGGCCAACTCGGCGGTTGCGAACTCGCCACTGGCCAAGGGGCCACGGGTGGCCACTGGCCTGGGCACGCCCAAGGTCAAGGTGGCCAAGAGCGGGTACGCGTTGGCCGATGTGGATACGCTGCAGGATGCCGCGGGGGCCGCCCGCTACGAAAGTGCGGCCGAGGCCGAACGGGCCGTGCGGCGCATGGAGGCCGAGAACCCGGGGCGCAGCGGGCGCCTGCAGGTGGTGGCGGATTATGAGCTGGCGGCATGAGATGAGCGGAAACTATACATACCTTCCCTGGCTGCGGCGCGGATTGTCGAACCGCATGTCGACCCCGGCGACGGGCCGTGCCCGGGCGCAGGTGGTGGCCGCAGCCGAGGTGACGGACGGCGACCGCACCGCGGCACCGATCCAGCACACCTTTCAGATGACCGGCCCCGGCGATGTGTCGGGGATTGACCCCGACGCCATCGTCCGGTCCGAGCCGAAGAACTGGATCACCGACTTCGAGCCGAATTTTCTGTCTTATGTGGAGTTCTACGAAGAGGATTTCCCTTGGCGCTACACCCCCGACACGCCGCAGGGCGCGCAGGACCGAAGGTTAACCCCGTGGCTGACGCTGCTGGTGCTGAAGGAGGGTGAGTTCGAGCGCAACCGTCTGCCCGGGAGGCCACTGACCTCGGTTGTGCTGACCGTGGCGGATCCTGCGGCGTTGTTCCCGCCCCAGGGTCAGCTCTGGGCCTGGGCGCACACACAGCTGGTGGCTGACATCCCTGGTGGCGACGTGCCGCAGGAGGCGGCGCTGAACGCGACGCTGGCGGCCCGGCCCGATGCCGGGCTGAGCCGGGTGGTCTCGTTCCGCAAGCTGGATCCGGAGGCTGCCTACTACGCCTTTTTGATTCCCACCTTCGAAGTCGGGCGCAAGGCGGGGCTGGGCCTGCCCTTTGATGGCGACAGCGCCTCGGGCCTGGAGTTGTCCTGGAGCGCGGCGGGTGAGTTTCCGATCTATCACGAGTGGTTCTTCCGCACCGGCGAGCGCGGCGATTTCGAGGAGCTTGCCAGGCGGCTGACGCCTCGCGCGGTCGATCCCCGGGTTGGGATCCGGGATATGGACGTGGGTGACCCGGGCTTTGGCGTGGCGGCGGCGCCTGCGGACAGCGCACACCGGATTGTCGGGCTGGAAGGTGCGCTGAAATCGCCACAAACTCTCGCGCGCCCGCATCTGCCGGGCAGCACGTTCCCAGGCGAGGTGGCGCAGATTCTCAACCACCCGGCGGATATCGCCGCGGATGGCGGCGATCCCGTGGTGGCACCGCCGATCTATGGCCGCTGGCACGCGCTTATCGAGCGGGTTGATCCCCGGCCGCAGCGGCAGGGCTGGACCGATGTGCTGAATCGGGATGCGCGGCACCGGGCCGCAGCGGGAATGGGTGCGGAGGTGATCCGGCACAACCAGGAAACCTTCATGAAAAAGGCCTGGGAGCAGGTGGGCGAGGTGCTGGAAGCGAACCGTCGCATCGCGCTGGCGCAAGCCGCAATGCAGGCTAACAAGAAGCTGCTGGCCAAGACCTTCGAGGCCGGGCTTGCCCCGGCGGCGACGGTGGCGCTGGCCGGGCCACTGGTTAAGCGGGTGCTGGCCGAGGCGGGGACGGTGCGGGCCGAGATGGCGGCCAGCGTGGTGACCAAAGCGACGCTGTCAGGGCCGATGCGCAAGCTGACCCGGGCCCGCGGGCCAGTGGAACGGGCGCTGGTACCCGGGCGCGTGACAGCGGCGACACCGGTGGCCCCTCGCCTGGCCAAGCTGACTACGGAGCTGAACGCGCGCGATGTTACGGCGGGGCCGCAGCCAGCCAAGGTGACGGTGATCACGATGGAGAACGGCCTGGAATTCCTGGCCCAGCAAAGCGGTGCAACGCCGAGTTTACCCACGCCGGTGCCGCGTCCGACCCTGCCGCCAGGGCCGGCGCGTCCGATCGAACCGCGGCTTCCGACCCGCCCAACTGGGCCGTTCGCCCCAAGACGTGGCGCGGGCGGAGGGGCGAGCCGCTTCGCCATCCCCGAACGGGCCGAATTCTGGTCCGCGATGAGGCGCCGCACGGCAACGGTCCCGCTGATCTTGCGCCGCGACAACGCGATGTCGGGGGTGGTGGCCTCGGGCGGCTCGCTGGCGATCTCGGACGGGGTGGTCGACGGTTTCGGTATTGACGTCATAACCGACAGCCTGATCGTAGACCGTTTCGACGGAATCGGTTTTTCCAAGGACAAAATCCTGGAGGCTGAGATTGCCCAGGATTTCCGGGTCACCGCGCCACCGGGATCGGCCGCGATCAGCGACGATGCGCCCATTCTTGGGGCAGCGCGCCAACTTGAGTTTCAGGCTTCGTTGGCGGCGTTTTCCGACCTTCTGAACTTCGCCATCCCCGATGCCCCGGCGCGCCCGTTGCTGAATGTCGAGGCAGCCAGCAAGCGGATCATTGACGCGCTGCAGCCCGAACAGGCATTTCGCCGGGCCTTGGACGGCCGGATCTCGATCGGTTCGCTGGCGCTGGATCATTTCGGCGGCAATCTGGTGGCGATGCAAAAGCCGCGGATAATTCCGGCCTTGGCGTGCCCGGATTTCAAGGATCCGATGTATGCCTATCTGACCCGGCTGGGGGACGAGTATCTGGTACCCAATCTGGGGCTGGTGCCGCCAAACACGATCAGCCTAATGCTGACCAATCCGCCCTTCATCGAGGCCTTCATGGCCGGGGTGAATGTCGAGTTTTCCTCTGAGCTTCTGTTCCGCGAATACCCAACCGACCAGCGTTGTTCGGCATTCCGGCAATTCTGGGACGTGGCCTCGATCCCGCGCCCGCCAGGTGTCAGCGAATCCGAACATATCGCCGCGCAAAAGGACATCGTGCCGATGCATGAATGGGTCCGGCTGGGCAGCAACAGCCCGCGCGACACCGACGGGTCGCGGGTCGTGCTGGTGATCCGCGGCGATCTGCTGCGCAAGTACCCCAACACGATCATCTACGCGCAATCTGCCCGCTGGGGTGTGGGCGACCGCGAGGACGAGCTGATCCTGCATGACGAGAACGGCGACCGCGCGGCGGCGGACATTACCGACCCGGATATCCACTTTCCGGCCTTCAAGGCGCGGGTATCGCCCGATCTGCACTTCATCGGGTTTAACCTGACCCTGGACCAGGTGCGCGGTCATCCCGACCTGGAGGAAAGCGCGGAGGCGCGCAGAACGATCCCGGCCTCGCGACTTGGAAAGTATTTCGTTTTGCAAGAAGTGGTGGGCGAGGCGCGATTCGGGCTGGACGTGTCGATCCCGTCGCAGTCGTCGGAGAATCTGTTCGACAATCTGGCCTGGCCCAATATCGACTTACGCGATGGCCCCATCGTCGATGTCGCAAAACCGTTCCTGAGCACGCCCGACGGCGATAACGACAACGGGCTTGTCTGGGGGGCGAACGCGGCGGACATGGCGGCGATCCTGTACCAGAAACCGGTCATGCTTGCGGTCCATGGCCGTGATATGCTGAAGGACATCTAGGGGGCGGCATGGAAACGCAGACGCTGAAGACCATTGCCAACCTTCGCGGCCGGATCGCCAAGGCCGAAGAGGCCGAGATCAGGGCCGTGCAAGATCTGCGCACGGCGCGCGAAGCTCTGGCGGCGCGGGGGCGCAAGGAGATTTCCGAAAGCCCGGCGAGTGCACGGTTGAAGGTGCGGATCCGGGACTTGGAGGCGTCACGTGGCGTGCTGGAGGCGAAGTGGCGCGCGTTGCAGAATCGGCTGGCCGATCTGCTTGACAAACTGGCCGTGACCTCGCCGCAGGAACTGGCCGGCAAGGTCGAGACGGATGTGCCGATTGCACTTTTCCCGGTCAAGCTGGAAACGCGGTTCTTCCGCACAGGACGCAGTCTCGAGTTACGGGTGCGGATCTTTCCCGATCAGGTCGCGATCTCGGCCTTGCAGGAGGCGATGACGGAAGCAGAGGAAGAGGCGGGCAAGGTCTTCTGGCGCGAGATGGCCGCAGCCGCGGCTGACCCGGATTCCCGTGCAACTGTCGAACAGGCGGCGGCAGACACGCTGGCCAAGCGGACGGAAGGGCACCGGACCTTGTGGATCGCCTTGCAACTAAGACCCGACAACTGGCCCGAGAAGCCCGGTCAGCCCCTGCCGAAGCCCGAGGCGCTGGCGTTTCCGAGCAGCACGCCCCGGCCAACGAACACGGCCGCCACCGCACGGATACTGCCAGACCAATTTGTGGTCGAGCTCTATCGCGGGACCAAGATGATTCACAGCGCGACCACCCGGTCTATCCGCGACACGCTGGTGATCGGCCCGGATGCCGAAGGTGCGCTGGCCCGGATCGAGCGGGATGCGAAAAGCGGTGAGATCAAGACGACAGAGAACCTGCGTTGGCTGTTCGACTATGCTGCGGCGGTGGCGGCCGGCATGGCGGTCACGATCCCGATCACCGCCGCCGACAGAAAACAAGGCTTTGACCGGGTGCTGGCGCTGGGCCTACGGATCTCGGAAGGAGGTACGGGGGGCGCAGAGCTGTTGCGCGAGCACCTGCGGGCGCTGCGATTTTCCACCGGCGTGGATGTGCTTCCGAACGGCACGCCGACAAACAACACAGAGGAGGTGGGTGCGGGTCTGACCAGCGGCGAACCCGACGGCGCGGCGGATGTCTTGCGGCTGGCGCGCAACATCCAGCCAGAGACAACGCGGGCACATCGCAACAAGACCGATTGCCAGCGGCTGGCCGAGGCAATCGGTCTGCCGGGCGATGCGTTCGCACTTTGGACCGGCGCGGAGCGGCGCGACATCGCTGAGGCTTTGTCGATGAACCGCGCGCTATGGCCTGCGACGCTGGGCGGTTACATGCGCGATTTCCTGCAACCCTTGCGCGGCGGCACCGCCACTGCGTTGCAGGACCGGCGGCTGGGCGGGGACATCACGTGGTTTGCCACCGACTGGGTGACGGGTCGCGGGCTGCTACCCTCGATCCGGGTCGGGCGGCAGCCTTATGGCGTGCTGGTGACTAGCGATTATCGCTCTTACAGCTCAGACGACCGCCCGCTGGGCTTGCGCAGCCCGCGAATGCCTGCGGAGCTCAAGATCCTGATGGACCGGTTTACGGTTCTGTTCAGAAGCTTCGAGCCGGACCTCAAAGCGGTGGGACGGGGTGGCGAGCCCGAAGACATACTCACCAATATCCTTGGCCTTCATGCCAGTTCGGTCACCTGGAAAAGCCGCAAGGCAGTGGCTGACGCGGTGTCCTGGAACAACATGCAGGCGCTGGGCTTCGACACCGAGCTGGCCGAGGCGTGGTTTCAGTTCATCGAGGTCGGCCGGCGCTTCACGCTCGACAGCATCGACGTCCGCGGTGACCGCGAGATTGCGGAGCTGCTTTTCCTGAACGACACCGACGATTTGCCGGGCGCGGTGGTCGACGGCGATCCTGGCATTCCTTTGTCGGAAGCGGCGCCGATCCGGCCCTTTGACGGGGTGCGGAATTACATCAACTGGCTGCTGGACAGCACGGCCGACATCGTGCGAACGCAGCGCTTCGAGGATGCGGAAGGCAACCGGGTGCCGCGGCCGGTAGCGCTGCTTTACAAGTATCTGCGCCATGCTCTGATGGCCGAGCTTGCCGAACAGTCCGCCGGTCTGGTCGCGGCGATAGCGCCCGACAAGATCGCCCGGGTGGATACACAAACCAGCCTGATCGGGGTCGACAGCCGCTTCGAAGCGCTGAGTGTGCCGGATGAGGCGGCGACCGTACTGCGGCCCAAGGAGATCGGGCTGAAGACCAAGGCGTCGAATGTGGGCGAGTTCTTGGTCGCCGAGGCAATGAAAGCGCTAGACCTGATCCAGGGCCCGGCGCGGGAGTTCACGCTGAGCCTGAAGGACCATCGCGACGCGCTGGCCGATCTGGCAGATCTGCCGACGGCGCGGTTGGAACGGCTGTTTGCGGAGCATATGGATACGGTGTCCTACCGGCTGGACGCCTGGCACACAGGCATGTTCGCCAGCCGATTGGACAGCATGCGGGCCAGTCGCAAGACCAGTTCCGGCGTGATGCTGGGGAGCTATGGCTATCTGGAAGACCTGCGTGCCCGGCCGGAACCGACTGTCCTGCGCCCAACCCAGGTGCCCGAGGGGTTGACCCCTGAAGGTGTAACCCAGGTGGTGTCGCGGCCCGACAATGGCGGCTTCGTGCACGCCCCCAGCCAGGCTCATGCGGTGACGGCGGCGGTCTTGCGCAACGGCTATCTGACCCATGCCGACCGGGACGACGACAGCCGGTTTGCGATCAATTTGGATAGCAATCGGGCCAAGGCCGCGATGTATCTGGTGGAGGGAATGCGCAACAACCAGAGCATGAGCGCGCTCCTGGGCTATCGCATTGAGCGCGGGCTGCACGAAAACCACCCGGGACTTGAGCTGGATGAGCATATCTACACCTTGAGGGCGCGTTTTCCGCTGACCTCGCGGCGGCTGATCGATGTGGACACATCGGCCAGCGCCGAGGTGATCGAGGCGCGCAACGTGATCGACGGCTATGACCTGATCGAACAGACCCGCGACCGGAGTTATCCCTGGGGTATTTCAGGGCTGCCTGCAGGGAGCACGGCGGAGGCGCAGGCAATCCGCACTGAGGTCGACGCCCTGGAGGATCTGTTCGACGCCTATGGTGATCTGATGATGGCCGAAAGCGTGCATCAGGCGGTCAACGGCTCGGTGGCACGGGCGCGCGGGGTCTTGCAGTCGATCAGTGAAGGCGATGTGCCGCCGATGCCGGAGGTGGTCGAGACCCCTCGCAGCGGCACGGTACTTAGCCAGACGGTGATCGTGGAGTTTCCAGCCGCCGCGCACTGGCCGACCCGGACTGAGCGGGCGCTGGTCAATGCGCGGATGAACGGCTGGTTGGTGGCGCGGCTCCCCGCTCCCGAGACGATTTCGGTCGGGTTCGTGCTGGATGGCGGGGCCGCGCAGCATCTGACCCTGGCCGAGGCCGGGATCGACGCCATCGATGTGGTGTTGATGGCCGGCGAGGCGCAGGGCGGCGGGACGACCATGCTGGAACGCTGGTTAGCCGACCGCTGGCGCGGGAATGCGGCCAACGGCGTGCCAGACGACGCGGTTCTGGTGCATCGCGGTGGCCCTGCAGCGGCAGGCGACGCACCGGTGCTGGCGATGGACACCGGTAGCGCGCAGGGCGACGGCCACGCGCTCGACGACGTGCTGCCGCTTCTGCTGGCGCTGCAGCGGATCGTGACCAAGGCGCGCAGCGCCCATGCGCTGGACTTCCGGCTGGCCAACGAGTCCGGCGATGCCGCACCCAACAACCCGAAGGGCATTCGGCTGACAGGCGATACGCCGGCGGCGAGCGGGCCGGTGGAGGCGGCGCTGGGGCGGTTCGCGGCCCATATTGGGACGATACGGGGAGTGGCCGAGGATCCGGCGCTGCTGGCGGCGTATGAGGCGGTGTCGGCCGATGTGGCGGCCTTCGATGCCGCGACATGGACTGGCCCGGTGTCTGACCTGCGCGCGGCGATGCGGGCGGCGTGGCTGCATGGCTTCGGTCAGGCGGCACCGCGCCATGCCTTGGGCGTAACGGCATCCGTCGTGCGGGACATGTTCGAACAGTCGGTCGAGCTGGTCCAGGCGCTGACGCCGCACCACGACCGGGCGGTCGCGGCCCTGGAACCGATCCCCGACGACACCGGGGGAGCCGGAGGCAGTACTGCGGCGCAACTTCTCGGCCGCCGGATGACGGCGCTGGACGAGGCCGCGGCGGCGCTGTTCACCAAGAGCTTTAGGCTGAGCCATGACTACGTGCTGGAGGCCGATCAGCGGGCCGAGCTTCAGCCCGCTCTAGACAGCCCGATCGAAACCGACCCACTGATCATCGAGGGCTGGCTGCAGGGACTGGACCGGGTGCGCCCGCCGCTGGCGCATCTGTCGTTGGTGCGTGACTGGGGCGACTGGCTGAGGCATGGCGCCGACGCCCTGACACCGGTGCAGTTGCCGCGAATCGCGGGCGACCCGTGGATCGGCCACGGCTGGACTGCGGGTCACGAGATGACCGAGCGGCTGGCGATCATGCTGGTCGGTGGCGACGGACGGGCGGCGGGCGCGAAAGCAGGTCTGGTGCTGGACAGCTTCAGCGAGACTGTGCCCGCCGAGACCGAGATTACCGGCCTGAGCTTCCATTACGACCGGCCCAATGCCGAGGCGCCACAAGCGATCCTGTTGGCGGTGCCGCCGGACCTGGACAAGGGCTGGAGCTGGGACGCGCTGCGCGGCACGGTGCTGGACACGTTCGATCGCGCGCGGCTGCGGGCGGTGGAGCCGGATCATCTGGTGGGCACAGCCTATTTCCAGGTCATGCCGGCCAATCTGGTGTCGTTCAGCCAGGGCTTCTGGCTGTCCACCTTTCTGGGCACGAATGCGGTGACCTCCGTCACCCTGGGAGAATGAGGAGAGACAGATGTCGATCGTTCTGTCGGAATTCAAGAACCTGACCGCGTCGGTCACCGACAACGCCGCCCTGCAACCGGCGGTGCGGGGGCAAAACCGGCTGGAAGGCGCGCCGCGGGCCGAGGATTTCTCGCGCTCACTGCGCGCCGAGGCGCGGGACCCGATCTGGTATCTGACCCGGCAATGGCAGTTCGGCGAGTTCAGGGGCGATGACGCCGGGTCGCCGATCGACGCCCGGATCAAGATGCGCAAGCGGGTGCTGTCGGGCTTTGCACCGCGGGGCAGATCGTTCGGGCCGATGCCCGGCGATCTGCCGCTGGAAACCGTGGTGGAGCGCGAGGCCGTCCCCGTGGATCTGGTGACGCTGCGCCAGATAGTGGCGGCGATGCGGCGCGGTTTGCAGGCCGAGCAACTGAGCCCCGGGGGGCAAGATGCGGTACTGGGCTTCCTTCGAGGACGCTTTCCTTTTGATGCGGGGGCGGTCGAAGGTCAGCCAGATGCCGGATCGCGGGCGCAGTTGCGGTTGGCGCGGGCGCATCTTTTCGATGGGATGGCGTTTTTGGGCGAGATCCGGGCCGGGGCGTTCGATGCGGCCGTCGATGCAGCGGGCCTGTCGGGCGTTGCGACGGCGGCGGCCAAGGCGGCGGCAGTGCGGGTGGCGGTGCAGTTCAAGGCGCTTTACAGTCAGCCCGATGCCACCTTGCCGTCTTCCTGGAACGAGGAGCAGATCGAGTACCAATTCCAGTGCGAGATCGGCCAGGGACGGCGCGGCGACCGATTATTGGCCACCGAGTACGTAAGCGGCAAGCTGGACTGGCTGGATTTCGAGTACATCCCGCCGCGCCGGGGCTCGACCCTGCCCGAGGAGACAACGGAAGTCGAAAGTTTCATTCCGGCCGCGGTAACATTTGGCGGCATGCCCAATCCGCGCTTCTGGATGATGGAGGATCGGCATGTGGAGTTTGCCGATATCAACGCGGGCACGACCGATGCGGGCAAGCTCTTGTTGACGGAGTTTGCCCTGACCTTTGCCAATGACTGGGTGATGATTCCGATCGAGGTCGCGGTCGGGTCGCTATGCGAGGTCGAAGGCGTGCTGGTGCGCAACGTTTTTGGCGAAAGCAGCCTGGTGCGTGCTGTGGGCCAGGGCGTCGACGATGACTGGCAGCGCTGGAGCATGTTCGGCCTGTCGACCCGGGCGACGGCGGCGGACCGGCGGCTGTTCGTCCCGCCCGCGACACCCACGCTGATGGAGCCCGATCCGGACGAGCGTGTGGTGCTGCTGCGCGACGAGATGGCGAACATGTGCTGGGCGGTGGAGCGGACCGTGCCAAGCCAGGCCGGCAGCGGCCGGGCCAGGGAGGTTACCCCGCCAATGTCGCGACAGGCCCCTGAGGCGGAGGCTGTGCGATTTACGCTGGGAACCGAGCCGCCAACGAACTGGATCCCTTTTATTCCGGTGCGTCAGCCCGGGAGCGACCGCGATATTCGTTTGCAGCGCGCCCGGCTGCCCGGAGCAGATCGCAAGGTGCAGGGCCGGGTGCTCGACGAGCCTGCCCCCTATTTCATCAACGAAGAAGAATTTGCCCGTTCGGGCAAGATCGTCACCCGCGGGTTTCAGCGCTGCCGCTGGATAGATGGGCGTGTCGTGCAATGGATCGGCCGCCGTGTGCGGGTGGGCCGCGGCGAAGGGTCGAGCGGGCTGGTTTTCGACAGTGTCGATCCTTAAGGTGACACGCTCGGTTCCACGTGATGTCCGCCCTTTTCCCGCCTCAGAACACGGATTAGTAGGGCGCTCGTGCGCTTGGGTGTTGAGGGGGCCTCGGAGCAAAGACGTGCTGTCCAGAGTGACGGTATCGACTAAAATCGAATGAATTCATCATCGATGTTGGACGTCTTCCATTAGCCATACGAAAGACCTTGCCACTCTCTTCATAAGCCAAATAACCAAGGTAAACGATCTTATTAGGTTCAGCTTATTAGGTTCCATTATTAGGTTAGGTACCCATGTGGGGTACATGATAATTCCCCTGAGGGGTACAGGACGCGACCCCTGAGGGGTACAAAGGGGCCATCCTATCGTTCCCCTGAGGGGTACATTAATCAGCATTGCCACAGGAATATCAGCTCGTATAGATTGTTTCGGCTGCCCGGTTTCCTGGAGACACTCAGCAGACCCAGCTCCTGAAGCTCCTTGGTCGCCGAAGACACCATTTTGTTGGTGCAGCCGATTTCATCAGCGATAGCGCGGACGCTCCACCAGCAAGTTTTGTCTTTGGCGTTAATCCTAAAAGCGATGAACGCAGCGACACGAAAAGTGCAATGACTTACACCGGGCGCACGGCACACAAACTCGATCCACTTAGCTCGGTCCAAGTAGAACGCATTTGCAGGCTTGTCCTTTGATGCACATGGATCTTCTGTCTTGGCGAACTCGATGACCTCGGCGCCGGCGCTGGATCTATTCTGTGGCATCGGAATACCTCACAGCCTGTCGGGCGAAGCCGCCGAAGTAGTGTTTCTCGGCCTCACAGCGGATGGCAACAGCATCGGCAACGCATTCAAACTTGCCAAGGTGGTGAATGCGGCCGTTAATCGTGATGTGGGCCTCGAACTTGCCCGATGCCTTGTCTGGGCACACGCCGACATGGCCGGTCGTGTTCCTTTTGCCAGGTCGCCGGTTGAATGCATTCTGTGAATAGGTTGCCTGCCTGAGATTGTCCCAAGCGTTGTTCAGACCGTTGCCGTCTCTATGATCGACAAGGGCGGGTGGCCAGCTGCCTGTTTGCATCAGCCAGATAATGCGGTGCTCTCTGTAGTTCACACAATCAAGCATGATCTGGCGATATAGACCACATACTGCGCCGGCACGTTTCCCCTTGCGGTGACCAGGTCCGCCGACGCGCCAGAACAATCCGCCAGCCGTCCTGTCGTATTTCAGCAATTCCCGTGCCCGGTCGACGGTCAAGGGAAGGTCCTTTCTGATGATACCTATAGTCACGATGCACCTCCAGTCGCCCACGTAGTCAGCAACTCCCGTTCGGATTCTTCGGCCACTTTCAGGGTATCGAATTCGTCACGTGGCAAATGCTGTTCAATGGCATCACGGACAAGCGCCCGAAGCTGGTCAGGCTCTATGGCGTCCAGCTCGACGCTATCTCCACCAGACCATTTGGCGGCATGCGTACTCTTTTTCGTGGGGCGCGAAGGTAAGCTCCATGCGCTGATCTGCAGGGGTGTGACGGCGATGCGCTCGAAATGGATTTCCGCCTCCGGT
>JAAEOH010000026.1 GCA_024244645.1 Hyphomicrobiales bacterium | reverse complement strand
GGGATATCTCATACACGGAGTTCCGAAGCATGGCAGATAAGGTGGCAAGACAATTGCGATTACTGGGGATTGAAGGGGACTCGACGGTTGGCCTGCTTATGACCAATGACTCAGCTGATGCAATTGCGTCTATCTATGGTTCGTAGGGACTTCTCAAACTTGTATATTGGAGTAACAGTTTACTAACAGAAAGGTGCACTCTCATGCAGGTGTCCTCATGGCAGGAGGGGCATATGTACCACTTGATCCGAGCTATCCTGCTGCCCGAATTAATCTCATTGCGAAGGATTCGGGGATGAAGGCTCTCTTGGTTATGGATGAGGATGCTTTTGCAGAACACAGTAATGTTGTGAAATGTCCTGTACTGAGTGTGATGAACATCCTCGACGATGCACTTCTTCCCGAACCCAGTGCTGTGGACTGGCACCCTCCTGCTCCCAACACCTCTTGCCTCATCAGTTACACCTCGGGCACAACAGGAAAGCCCAAGGGCGTGGTTTTGGAACATACGAATATGTCTTCTTTCATTCAACATGGGGCATTTTTCATGTACAAGGACCTGGGTCCAGGGAGCCAGTTCTTGCTTTCTAGCCCCATGACCTTTGACATGAGCTATGGTATTCAGTTCCCCACCTTGTCAATTGGCGCTACTCTGGTGCTTGCACCCAAGAGCGCATTGCTGAATGAGCTGGCGCTACTCATCAACACTGTGAAGGTGAGTTGACTGGCTTGTCATTCAAGGAATATCACATGCATGCTTCAGAGTATTTAACTGTTCGCCTGGTACTTGATTTGCTTCTCAGATCACGCACCTCAATATGACTCCATCACTCTTTGAGCTTGTTGTCAACTGTGACCCCCCTTCGGTGGTGTGCATTGATCTTGGCGGAGAGCGCATGCTGCAGCACCAATTGGAAATGTGGCGGGATAAGGCCAAGCACTTGGTGATTGCGTATGGCCCCGCAGAGACTACCGTCGCTTGCACTGCAATGGAGTTTGATGAAAACACAGAGCATGCATCCTCCAATATCATCGGTCTCCCTTTCCCTAATGTTACCTACTACGTACTAGATACTCACCTGCAGCCATTGCCAGTAGGTGTGATGGGTGAGCTTTACATAGGTGGTGAT
>JAAEOH010000025.1 GCA_024244645.1 Hyphomicrobiales bacterium | reverse complement strand
CTGGCCTGTGGCGCAGATATCTGCGTGCTGATGCCGCTTTTGCCATACCGGAACTTTTCGACTATCTGGAAGCTAATGACTTCGGCTATGCCATCCGGCTGAAGACCAACAAGGTTCTGCAGCGCCGCATAGCACACCTTCTCAAGCGCAGACGGGGCCGTCCCTCAAACTCCGTAGAACGCCATTATGCCAACTTCACTTATCAGGCCAACAGTTGGAGCAAACCGCGCCGGGTTGTTGCCAAGGTGGAATGGTATCCCGGTGAACTGTTTCCTCGCGTAGGGTTTGTGGTCACCACGCTGACGGTTTCGAATGAACGGGTCTATGAGTTCTATAACCGGCGCGGGACTGCCGAACAGTACATCAAGGAAGGCAAGTACGCGCTCAAATGGACACGGCTATCCTGCAAGAGCTTTGCGGCCAACGAAGTCCGGCTCCAGCTTCATGCACTAGCTTACAATCTGGCGAACTTCCTGCGTACGTTGGTACTGCCAAGAACCATAGCTGATTGGTCACTGACCAGCTTGCGGGATCGAATGATCAAGATCGGTGCAAAGGCCGTCCGCCATGCTCGCTCTATTAGCCTTCAGCTGGCCGAGGTCGCTGTTCCCCGAGACCTATGGAACGAGATGCTGGCAAAAATTTCCGATCTCAAGGCAAAGGCTCAGGCGCCATGATAGCCAAACCAATCCCGCATCGAGGTGATTACGGGCGTGACACATGCAGATGCAGAATTGCGTTCGAAGTTCAGCGAAATCGCCAACAATCGTCCCGAACCTCACCAAAAGCCGGTACAAACAGCCAGACAGAGCATCCAAGAACCGCAATCTTGGAAAAAAAGGAAGCCAATATGCTACCGTACTGCACCAATCAATCCCATCTGGGGGATATCGGGTTAATTATTTTGAACGCGATGAGTCCGGTAAAAGTCCGCCGGCCAAGCTGCGTATATTGAGCGATGACATCCTTTCGGGATTTGACGCGGAATTTCTGGTCCGCTTGCGCCGGGCGTGCAGTACGGGACGTATGACCCTCCACACGGAAACCGCAGAACTGCGCAGTCATATGGCAAACCACTACCAACTTCCTGTTTCCGGCCCCTTCAATCTGCCGTGCACAATCTTGCCCGCTGACCCTGATATTGAAACGACACAGCGTACGCCGGCAGATGAAATCAGGATTGGCGTTCTTGGCCGCCAAAGGTCTGAAAAGGGCAGTTACAGGATTCCGGAGATATTGTACCACCTGCGCAAACTTGCCGCCGGATTGAACGATAGGACTAAAATCTGCATCGTCTATCAGGCGGTCAAAACCAAGCGGCTGCGCAGAATTGTTCTCGAGTTGAAAACCCGAATCCACGCACGTAGAAACCGAGACATTCGTATCGAGTATCTGGATAGCGGAATGTCGGAGGAGCAATTCCGGCAATTGGTGTTGGAGATGGACATCCTGCTGTTGCCCTATGACACGCATCGCTATCGCTACAGTGGATCGGGCATCATCATGGACGGCATATTGGGGCTCAAACCGATTGTGCACAGCCGTGGCATGGCAATGCAGGAACTGCTCACACATGGCAACGCGGAAGCCGCGGCGACAGACCGTGAGTTTGCAGAAAAACTCCTCAAAGTCGCGACCGAATTGTCACGATATAAACAGTCTGCAAAATACGCATCCACGCGCCTTGAACAACTGTTCAAGGAGTCGGCGCGGTCGCTGACAGCCGGCTAGGTCGGCTGTTTTTCATCGGGTCAGGCTCTAAAATATGGGACTTGCAATAAACAAGATGACAGCACCCACAATCATCACCCAGATCTATGGCGGACTTGGAAACCAGATGTTTCAATATGCTTGCGGACGTGCCCTGGCGCTCCGCTCGGGTGGCGAGCTGGTGCTGGATTTCAGGAGTTTTGTTGCCGGTCCCGGCCAGGAGCCCGGACTTCATCATCTCAATATCGTTGCGCGAGAAGCCGTTGCTTCTGAACTACCGCCAGCAAAAGAGCAGGCGATCCGCTATTTCCTGTGGCGTACATTGAAACTGAGCCCAAGAATGGTGCGGCAGAAGGAATTGGCGTTCGATCCTCAGGTTCCAAGTCTTTCCGGCTCATTGTGTCTGCGCGGCTACTGGCAATCGGAACGCTATTTTGAAGATGTTGCCAATCAGATCCGCCGTGAATTGTCGGTCAAAACCGCAGCGGACCAAAAGAATCAAAATCTGCTGGCCGAAATTGGTGCCAGCCCCGCCGTTTCCCTGCACATTCGCCGCGGCGATTATGTCAACAATCCGAAAACAAATGCGGTGCACGGAACCTGCTCCCTCGACTATTATCGCCGCGCCGCGGATCACGTTGCGCGCCACATGGATGAGCGGCCGGTTTTCTACGTCTTTTCCGATGAGCCGGACTGGGCAGTTGCCAATCTTGAGCTGCCCTTTGAAACCAGGGTGATGGATCACAATGACAGCCGCCGCAACTATGAAGACCTGCGTCTCATGACAGCTTGCCGGCACCACGTCATTGCCAACAGTTCATTTTCCTGGTGGGGCGCCTGGCTCAACCCGTCGGACCATAAAACCGTGGTCGCACCCTCGCGTTGGTTTGCCGAACCTTCGATGATCAATCCCGATATGGTGCCGGCAGGCTGGACGACACTCGAAGCCTGACAAGCGCCGCTTCGACGTCACGTCATCGGCTTGTGCCTGATCGGCTACAGGGCAGTTCAATCACAAAGGCGGTGCCGGTTTCGTATCGGCCAAGACGGATCGAGCCGCCATGGGCTTCGAGCATTGTCCTGACGATCGCCAGGCCCATTCCGGTGCCGCCCGCTTCGCGTTCGGTCGAATAAAACGGCTCGAAAATTTTCTCGCGGATGCCTTCGGCAATCCCGCTGCCATCATCTGTCACCGTCGCTTTCAGCACTGTTCCTTCTTTTTGAACGGTTATTTTGACCGTTTGCGCCCTGTGGCGTGCTGCATTGTCAATGAGGTGTGAAACAACGATGGCGGCGTTGTCTGTGGATATTGCGATAGGCACGTCAACATCGCCTGCGATTTCGATAGGCAGGGGTCGCCCATCCGCAAGCAGTTTGGCGGCTACCGCGTCGAATGTCGTGGTTGAGCCAAGTTGCGGATTGTCGGCTCGCGCCAGATCACGCAGTTGCGCTACGGTTGTTGTCAGCCGATCCGTATCGGAAACAATATTGTCCAGAAATTTTCGCCGCTCCTGGGCCGACATGGTGTCTTCGGAATCGCGCATCAGCTCCGCCGCACCCTGAATGGAAGTGAGTGGCGACTTCAGCTCGTGCGAGACATGCGCAGCAAATGTCGAAATGAAGTCCGTGCGGTCAAACAGCCTTTTGGCGGTTGTGAAGATGCCCTCTGAAAGCTGTGCCAATTCTCGCGTTCCGTAGCGGTCAAGCGGCGCCAATGCGCTGCGGTCGCCTTCGCCCAGCGACCTTGTTCGTTTCAAAAGAGCGTGCAGCGGTCCATTTACGGTGCGCAAAAAGACAAAGCCGATAACACCTGCAGCGAGAAGTGCCGAAAGTGCTGCGAGCAAAATCCCCCAACGTTCATTGTAGATATATTTTGTAAGGCTCTGCGGCGTGCGCGACGCGTAGACAACGGCCGCCACGCGACCCTCGACAATAACCGGCATCGCCGTGAACACCCGAATGTTGCTCGATCGGCTGATCGATGAGAGCGGCGGGTCGGGCCGGTCTTTTGTTCTTGCGCGCACCACGCTTCGCTGCTCGCCCTCAAGGGCTTCGGCCACTTCCCGGACATGGGCCAGCGAGAGCCCGATTTCGCCGCTTCCGGCAAACACCTGGCCCGTGGTGTCGACAATGCGGAAGCCGGCAAGTGTTTTTTCACGGGTCAAATTGGCAATTCTGGAAATACGGGCGCCCATTTCGGCAACGGCCGGATGCATGTTTTGACTGGACGTCTCGGCATCCGGCCGAGGTGGCAGTGTCAGGTCCTTCGTAAGGTCGAGCTTCGCCAATGTCGGATTGTAGCGAGCGTCGGATTTCTTCGGCTGCGCTTTGCCGAGCGGATACCCGGATGCAAGCCAGGCTTCGATCTCCACTGCACAGACCGACGCGATTACCGCGCTTTGCGCAAGCAGTTCACGCTCAGTCTGGCGAACCAGTTCATTGTCGAACAGTCTGAAGATTGCCGTGACGGCAAGCGGCAACGCCAGAACTGTCAAAAACACGGCAAATACGATCATCCCGAGGGAGGGGCGCCATTTGCGCCGCACGTGATAGGAATTCATCCGGCGATCTCGCAGGCCCCAACGCGAAAACCAACGCCATGAACTGTTTCGATGACGTTGTTGCAACCGACCTCCGCGCACTTGGCTCTGATATTCCGGATATGGCTGTCGACGGTCCTGTCAGAGAGATGTCGCTTTGTGCCGTAGGCGCTGTCGATAATCTTGCGGCGCGCGAAAACGACTCCCGGCCGTGCCATCAATCCGGCGAGGATAGCAAATTCGAGCGATGTCAGATTGAGCGGTACGCCATGAAGTGTTGCCTCCTGACGGGCGGTATCGACAAGCAGCCGTCCCTGTTTGAGCGAATTCTCAACACTGCCGATCTGCGGGCGGGCGCGCTTCAATATGGTTTTGACCCTGGCCATCAGCTCGCGCGGGCTGAATGGTTTGGTCACATAGTCATCGCCGCCGATTTCGAGGCCAACAATCCTGTCGATTTCATCATCCCGAGCAGAAAGGAACAGGATCGGCACCTCGGAAGATTTGCGGATTTCGCGGCACATCTCCAGCCCGTCCATTACGGGCATGCCGACGTCCAGAACGACCAGATGCACCGGCATACTTGTAAATTGTGCCAACCCTTCGTGACCGTTGCCGGCTGTGGTCACGGTCATGCCATCCTGTTCGAGCGCATAGGCGATGACATCACAAATGTGCGGATCATCGTCGACGACCAGGATTGTGGCTGACAATTGTTATTCCTCCCCACGGCAAGCAACATCAGTGTGCCATCATCAGCGTTGTCTGTGTTCATTTCACGGCTGCAAATGCTGCTTGTTCCTCAGACATTTTTTCAGGCGGGCGTCCCGAAGGGTCCAGCTGCGCCAGTTGCTGGTGTTTTCATCGAGCCGGCGCTTAAGCAGATAGGCTTGGCGTTTGACGTATGCGACGTTGAATTCATAAAGACTGGAATGAAGGTAGGCACCGCTGAATTCACGGCGCTCGGAGCGAAGACGAACATAGCGATCAAGAGCCGGAATGACCTGCGGTCCGAGGCTGACGAGATAGCGCACATCCAGCGGCACGCCCCGGCCCGATAGCTCGACACTGTGATCGACGTTGTAGCGGGCAATGACGGCCGGGATATTGACCAGGCTACAGGCATAAAGTGTGAGCGCCAGGCTGATCAGGTTCCAACGGACGAGCCATAGGTTGCTGTAATTGAACACGACGCGCACCATGATGAGCACCAGCCCGACGGCAACAAGAGCCATCCACACGAATGCTTCGATCCGCAGCAGCGTCAGTGCATAGATGTTGACATAGAGGTCGAGCCTGAAAATGGACGACACGACCAGCAACACATTCTGCCCGGTCCACGGCAGAACGAGGTTGCGTACCGGCGCGGAGTTTTCAGTCTCGCTGCCGTGCCGCATGGCAACAAGCGTGAACACGGCTGCAATCAGGGCGGTTGCCACCAGAGGATAAGCGCCGCGATGCGCATAAGTGGCGAAGCTCATGCCTTCAGGCAATTCCCGTCCGCCCCACAGATAGACCACATCCAGCGCGATCTGCACGGCAAACAACGCGTTGAACAGGACGAGCGAACGCACAATCGCGGTGTGGCCGAAAAGACCTGAAAATGCGGTGGACCTGGTCTTGACCGTATCGGTTTTCTCGCCGGCCATGCCAGACTTTCGAAACCACCGGAACCGGCGCTCGGGCAGCCGGCCCTGAAGAAACGGCCAACTCAGGGCCATCATCGCGAGGCAGAACAGGACACGCCTGAAGTTGATCTCGGCGATCCAGGCGAACAGATCGAATCTCTCCAACCATTGCTCTATGATCGGATTGGCGGACTGGAAGAGATATAGAAACAGAGATCCGAAGCCGAGAGGAAGCACCCAGCCCACCCAATGGAAACCTCCATGACGTCTGTTTGTTGCCACCGACAGACCCGCATTGATCAGCGCTGGCGGAAATGTGAAAGGGCCGCTCGTGATCAGCGTGGCGGCCTTACGCGCGATTTCCACGGCTGATCCTGTGAGCGAACCGGTGATGATCAGCGTAAAGGCGCAAAGTCCGCAGAGACCGATTGCAAATGACAGCGGGCTGAAGTTTTCAACCAGCGGGATCAGCGCTGCAACGAAGGCAATGCAGGCGAAGATCAGATTGCGCAAATCAGCTAGATCGGATCGCCTGCATGCGATGAATGCACAAAGCCCAATTGCCGCAAGAAAGGCGGTGAGCGATATGCCTGGTTTGTGCCCGAGCAGCACCTGATCGGCCGCCAATCCCAACGCGAGCGAAATACCCAGCAGGTACCAGCGCGTTACGCTGCGATCATCGATCGCGGCGGCGGATTCGGTAATCCCGGACGCGGATTCGGTTTGTATGGTCACTTGTCCCTCCAGTCATGTTTGCGGGTTGTGCATTGGTGTCAAGCCACCACCCATCCCGCTTCAGGCGGTCGGGTATGGATCTCGTTGCTGCGGTTTTTCGCAAATGCACGGCACGGGTCGTTCGCTCGGTCATTGCGAAAGCATCGCAGCGGCTTACGAACCGGTTGCGGCCGGCTTTTTCAGATATTCAGGAGTTTTGTGCAGATGCTGTGCAGATTAGGGTTCGATGCTGTCCCAGGCACCGTAAAGTGTGGAATGCAGCAAGGGATAACCGTCACCGAAGCGCACAACGACGAGGTCATGCTCCGGCATCATATAGGTCATCTGCCCGCCGCGTCCGATCATGTAGGTAAAGGGACCCTGCAGCTTTTCACCCTGCCGGTCGAGAATATTGTGGAAAATGTGTTTTCCGTAGTGTCCCGACACAAGTTGCTCGTTCTGCAGGGACGCGCCGAATAAATCGCGCCACAGGGATTGCGGAAGAAACGGCTGTGCCGGGGTTCCGTTGTGCATGAGAAATACGCCAATATTTGCCCAGTCGCCTGGCGTTGCGAAGAGGCAGCAATAAGCCGTTACTGGCTGGTTCTCAACGGGTGCGCGCCAGAAGGCTTCTTCTGCACCACTCGGACGCCAGATTTTTTCCATCAGGACATGCTCGAGCGGCATCCCGTACACAACTGACACCAACCGCCCCAGAATTGCGGTATTCAAATTCTGATAGTTGTACTGTCCGATGGTTGCCGGATCCGTCCGCAATTGGGCCGCCAGCGGTTCAAGTCCTTCCATATGCAGGCGTGCAAGGGGGCTGAAGGGATTGAGGGCATAGTCCTCAATCGGCTTGAGTTCAGCGTCACTCATCGCCTTGAGGTCGCCTGTCTCAAGCGCCACGCCACTGCGCATCGTCAAAAACCGGTCAATGGGGACGCGTCGGAAGGTATCGTCGCCGATATCAGGCAAATATGTGCCGATCGGATCGGCAAGGTTGCCTATAAGTCCGTCGGCATGGGCGCGCAGCACCAGGGCGCCTACCAGCGACTTCACCATGGAAAACGAGTTGAACCGTGTTTCGGGCGTCACTCCGGCATCAAAGTGCTGGCCCCGCAATTCTCCGCCCTGCCAGATCAGCAGCGCTGAGCCGCCGCGCTCGTCAAACAGCGCTTGGGATCTGGCCTTAATGCCCGCCACAGAAGATAAATCCGCGGGCAGGGGTGATGTGTCCGCGCCTTTGACCGTTACATGGTTGCCCGCCGCAGGCCATCGGGATGCCGGAAATCCTTCAGAAACAAGGCGTGGCAGAAAAGGGGCAGCCACCAGCGCGAATGCTGAAGCCAGGCAGAAGAAAAACAGAATCGCAAGCAATATACGCCCGCCAAGCCGACGATTTGCCTTGTTTGCTGATTCAACGGCCAATATTCGCGCTCCAAAACGACTCCCCAAGGTCATTTCTTATACGGCAGGATGACTTTGTCGTGGCAATCAAAAAAAGGCGCCCGTCAAATTGGAACGAGTGCCTTCGTGTTCGATACAATTTACAGCAAGACAATCAAATGGTTGCGGAGACTGTCGGACTCAAATCCTCAACTGCCTGCCGTTGCCGAGCGTGATAGATGTCTATTTCTCTACAAAAGCCTTTTCGATAAGGAAGCTGCCGAGATTGGCACGTGTTCCTTCGGCAAAGCCGCGACTTTCAAAGAAATTGCGCGTGTCTTCGAGCATCTGCGGGCCGCCGCACAGGATCGCTCGGTCGTTTTCCGTGTCGATCGCCGGCAGGCCGATATCTTCAAAAAGTTTGCCGCTTTCCATCAACTCGGTGATCCGGCCGTTGTTGCGGAATGGCTCACGTGTGACAGTCGGGTAGTAGATCAGTTTTTCGCTGATCATTTCACCGAGATATTCGTCATTGGGCAGCGTATCTTCGATGTATTTTTGATAGGCAAGGTCCTTGATAAAGCGCACGCCGTGTACGAGGACAACTTTTTCGAACTGGTCATAGACGGCCGGATCCTTGATCAGGCTCAAAAACGGTGCGAGGCCCGTTCCTGTGCCCAGAAGATAGAGATTCTTGCCGGGCAGCAGATTGTCCGTCACCAGCGTTCCTGTCGGTTTTGTACCGATCAGAATGGGTTCCCCTTCCTTTAGGTGCTGGAGCCTCGAGGTCAGGGGACCGTCCGGAACCTTGATGCTGAAGAACTCCAGTGTTTCCTCGTGATTGGCGCTGGCCATGGAATAGGCGCGCAGCAGCGGGCTGCCATCCACCTGCAGGCCGACCATTGTGAATTCGCCATTGCGGAAACGAAATCCTGCGTCGCGGGTTGTCTTGAAGCTGAACAGCGTCTCATTCCAGTGGTGAACCGACAGAACCGTTTCTTCGTTAAAACTCTTCATCTCATCTCCCTGCGCAAACGCAGTTGTACTCTGGCGGCTGGTCCTGGGTCCCGGCCGCGCCTCTGAGCTGTTCCGGAAACGGGTTGTTTTCGGATCACCCGGGCAGGTTGATTGGGAGTGTCTTCCCCCGGGTATTCGGGCCCGGGATGAATTCAGTATGTGTGGAGCAAATTAGCCGACAAGCAGGTAAAGTACAGGTTCAAATATTCCAACTATTCGGCAATTTTGAGAATGCGTTTCTATGTCGCAGGCCGTTGATATCGGAAAATAAATTCCCGCCGTGAAATCAGACGGATTTCGTCGATTGTGTCACCAATGCCCCACCGAATCCGATACGCCTGCTGCCGGCCGAGAAACGGATTAGGCAGGACCCGTCAATGGGACTGAACACACCAAGTTCAGGAGTTGCCGCCGACGGAGAGATCAAGCAGTCCGCCATCGATGCGGCGTCTCAAATGCCTGTCGACTGCATCCCGCAGCGGGCACGCATAGTAGGCACCGCCGCACATGTCCGCGAGACCGGCAAGGTCGACAAATACATCGGATCCGGGAATACCGGCAGCCTGCAGAAGTTTGACGCCAAGGAAACCGATGTCGATGCTCTGCCCGCCATCATCGACAGCCTCGTCATTGCGCGGCAGATTGTCGGATAACGTATAGTAAGTCCTGTAGGCGAGCGATCCGGGTCGGGCCAGTGCGTTTTCGCCGTCCTGCGCGACAACCAGCGGCATGGTCGCGTAGGTCTGATGATCGCCAAATGACAGTGTGACAAGGCCCCGCTGTGTTGCTTTCTCATAAGCCCGTTTACGAAAATCGGCATAGTCTGCCCGCGCGATCAGCAGGCGGCGCAGATATTCATCAATCTTGGTATCCGGGTGGAAGGGTGCGCCACTTATCTCCACCTCCGGTTCCAGTATGGGATAGTAGGGCGAGTGCGGAAACATCGTCTGCAGGTACACAAACAGCGGCCTGCCGTCATTTGCCCGATGGTCTTCGATCAGTTTCTCGGCGGCGCCGAAATAGAAACTGTCTCGCATGTGATCGCTGGGTGCGCTGACTGCTTTGCCGTCCAAAACAGTCTCAAAGCCGATTGAATTCAGGAAAGGCCCTTCATTGACGAACGTATAGCCCAATGGAAGCATTGCGACGGTCCGGTATCCGCAGTCGGTCAGAATTTGCGGTATCGCTCCACCCACGGCATTTTCGAGTTTTGTGGTCAGATAGGGGCTCCGCCAGCCGAAATCGAGCGCCGACAGACCCGTCAGGAACGACAGCCCGCTTATCCAGGTGCCGCCGCCGAACATCTCGACATTGAGAGGGTGCATCGTTTCGCCGGTGATGCGCATGCGGTCCGCCAGCTGGGTTCTGTTTTCAAGCTGCGTGAAGAGCGCCGGGTCCGTATGGCTTTCCTCAAGCACGACAAAAATATCCGGCCGATTGCCAGCACCGCATTGAGCCGCCCCGTTGAAAGGCGGCTGCGCGGGCATTGCCGCCAGGCTCTTTTCAAGTTTGTTTTTGCCGAAAGCATACTGGAGATCGAGCAGCGAGACGAAGAAGGCCGTCGAATGTCGGCCTATCAGATAATAGAAATATCGCTGCTCACTATAGGCATCCTGCGGGTAGGTCATCGGTGTGATGATCACCGCCGCAAGCAGCGGCAAAAGCCGTTTCGGCAAAGACAAGTTGCTGGGCCGGTCCATCCTGAACATGACGATGCCAGCCAGCAAAAACACGCACAAAATCACAACAACCGGGGCAACCAGATGCATGTAGCTGCCGGTGATGAATTTCAGCAGTTCGAGGTCACTTGCCGCGACATACAGATCGTAGATGTGAAGGGAAAACCCCTTCATTTGGAACTTGATCAGCGAGACCAGCGAAAATGCGCCGACAATCATCCACGCACAACCGACTGAAAAAGACAGCCGTTTTGAGGCCACAAACAGGAGCGCCGCGATCAACGCCCAGATGGCGACGGCAAATGGCAGCGTGACACGTTGGTTCTCGAAATTATAGAGCAGGCTGATACCGGCGATGGTCATCACAATGGACGCTATCGGGGACAGCCATAATCTTTGGACTAATTTTTCGATTTTCTGCAGCGTATTACGTAAAACATGGATTTTTTTAAACATGTGGACATTAACCGCGTGCGCGGGACTGCGCTCAACTCAATTGTCGTATGACAGTTAATTCAAGCGGTTAATGCGCGAGTGGATTGGACACGCATTCGGGCGCGGCTACAAAACACCTGATTTTTGATTTGAAAGTCTACCGCCCGGCCAGCAGCTTGCCGTACCGCTCCGGACCGATATTGGAACCGCAGGCCAAAACGCAGACATTCTTTCCGTCCATCCTGTCACGCAGTGGTCCGATTGCTGCCGCCAGCGCGGCGGCGCAGGCAGGCTCTGCCGTGATTTTGAGTGCGTTTCTCATGTGAACCATGGCGTCCAGCATTGCGCTGTCTTCTATACGCACGAGGCTGTCGACAAATTTCCGCGCGACGGAATAAGAATAGGGCAGGGCGGCGGGTGAGCCGAGACTGTCCGCGAATGTATCCACCTTGCCGATGTGAACGGGTTCGCCCGTTTCGAAGCTGCGCGAAAGGCTGTCGGCGCCGAACGGCTCGACACCGATGATTTCGCACTCCGGCTTTGCTTGTCCAATCGCCGATGAAATGCCGCTGATAAGTCCGCCGCCGCCGACGGACACAATCATGCAGTCGAGGTCGGGAATGTCTTCGAGGATTTCGGCACCGAGTGTCGCGGCACCCAAGGTCATGTGACCGGCCTCGAACGGATGCATGATCGTCGAGCCGTTTTCGTCGGCAATGCTATGCATCTCATCCATGGCGGTTGCAATATCGTCGACCAGATGGACGGTTGCGCCAAGTGTGTTGCAGCCCTCCACACGAAGTGGGTCGGTCGCTTTTGGCATGATCAAAGTGGCCGGTACACCCTGACTTCCTGCTGCCCAGGCGACCGCCAGAGCATGGTTGCCACCACTGGCGGCAATGACGCCGGCCGTGCGCTGATTTGCGCTCAGCCTGTCCATGCCGAGCAGATTTCCGCGTGCCTTGAACGATCCGGCGTGCTGAAACAGTTCAAGCTTCATGGAGACCGAGCCGGCATGGCCGAGCAGGTCATCAAATGGGGCCTGCCGCAATTCTACGACAGGTGTCCTGATCACCCGACCGGTAAGCGCACGGCGGGCATTGTTGATCTCGTCCAACGAAGGATGGGTATCTGGAATGGGAAGCATCGGTCACGCAAATATTTGAGGTCCGCTATCGCTAGCGCATTTGCGGAGCCATGCGCAATGGAATTCATTCTGCGATATCTTCGGCGTGTATGTGCGCGCTGCAGCATTCCAGAAACAGGTGCGAAAGACGCGACATGTTGCGCCGGCCGGAGTGCAGCGCCTGCAAACTGATCTCCTGAAAACGCCAGTCAGACAGTACTGGAACGAGCCGGCCGTCCTGAATGGGCTGCGCGCAGAAAATCGACGGCAGTTCCGTAATGCCTTGACCAAGCAGCACTGCCCGCTGGACGGCGGCATAGTCATTGATGCACAGGGCGGGTTTTATCTGGACTTCCGTCGCATGATTGTCGCGGTATAGAGTCCAGCGCGGACCTGATGCAGGCGTGTAGCCGAATGTCACGAAACGATGGACCGCAAGTTCATCAAGCGTCTTCGGTGTACCGTTGTTTTCAATGTAATCCGGGCTTGCGACGAGCAAATGCCGATAGGTCAGCAGCTTGCGGGCGACCAGGCTGGTGTCGCGCATGATCCCGACACGAAACGAAAGATCGATTCCGTCTTCGACCAGGTCGACGATCCGCTCGGCAACGAGAACGGCAACCCGGGTCTGCGGGTAGTGTTCCTGGAACGTTGCGATGATCGGCGCAAAGAGTGTTTCCGCCAGATTGGGCGGCAAGGAGATGCGCAGCAGTCCGCTGACGTCGTTCTGCCGGTCCTCGACAGCGAGATCCGCAGCCTGAAATTCCTCAAGGCCGCGCCTGCAGTGTTCCAGGTAGATTGCGCCGATATCCGTCAGTCGAAGGCTGCGTGTCGAGCGCTCCAGCAGTTTTGTCTTCATGCTGTTTTCAAGATCGGCGACTTTCCGGCTGACGGTCGATAGCGGCATGGACAGCTCCTTGGCCGCCGCTGAAAAACTGCCGGCCTGTGCGACCTGGACGAACACCGCCGCTGCGTTGAGATCATGCATTGATATTTCCAAATTTGGGATAATATTTCTCAATAATACCATATTATCCAAAAATCGGAAACATAGTATCCATCTCCCATCATCAACTGAATCCGTTGCAGGGGAGAATCCATGCCCGAAACAGTCCTTGTCACAGGCGCGGCCGGAACGATCGGTCAGCACCTTGACCGCCTGCTTGTGGTGCGCGGGTGCGATGTCCGCGCGATGGCAAGATCCGAAGCGAGCGCGACTTTGTTGCGCAGCCTTGGCGCCGAACCGGTTTTTGCAGATTTCGACGACAGGCAATCGTTGGACAATGCGCTGGTGGACACCAACAGCGCCGTTCCAATTACGCCCGCGTATGAGAACGCCGAGCGCTATGCGCGCAATCTTGTCGACGCCGCCAGCAAGTCCGGGCTCCGACGTCTCGTACGTGTCTCCGCCCTTCAGGCGGCGTTGGACGGACCAACGCACAATACCCGGCTGCATGCTTCAACGGAGCAATATCTGGCAAAGTCCGGAGTGCCCCACGTCGTTCTTCGGCCGCATCTTTTCATGCAGAATCTTCTGATTGCAGCACAGTCCATCGCTGTGGACGGCACATTCAGTTTTTCGATGGGCGACGGCAAGATGGGAATGATCGACACGCGCGATGTTGCCGAATGTGCGGCGCGCTGCGTATTGTCAGACGAGCATGTCGGCAAGACCTTCGAGCTTACCGGACTGCAAAGCCTGTCCTGGCGGGAAGCAGCACTGGTTCTGTCTCATCTCGCGGCGCGCGATATCACATACGGCCCAGTCGAGCCGCAAGAGCAATATGAAACACTACTTGAATTTGGTGTTGACCCATGGATGGCGGGAGTATCGCGTGACTACGGATCCGCATACGGCTCCGGTTGGGGCGATTATGTCACCGACGCCGTAGCCGAGATCACCGGCCGTCCGGCGACCGGGTTTGAGGTGTTCGCATCCGACGTCATCATGCCGCTTGTCAATAATGAGGGAGTATAGGACATGGCTTCGAAAATGCTTGGATTGAGAACGACCATCTACAAGGTCGACGACGTCGAAAAAGCCAAGGCCTGGTATTCCAGGGCCTTTGGAACGGAGCCGTATTTCGACGATGCCTTTTATGTCGGATTCAATATTGGCGGGTTTGAGCTGGGGCTGATGAAAGACGAAACGCCCGCCGATTCCAAAACCGCCAACGTCCTGACCTATTGGGGCGTCGAAAATGTCGAGGCGGCTGTCGCACATTTTATCGGGCTGGGTGCGGCTGTCATCGAAAAGCCGACAAATGTCGGTGGCGAAATTGTTGTCGGCGCGGTGACCGATCCCTGGGGCAATGCCGTTGGCCTGGTCTTCAATCCGGAATTCAAGGCTGCATGAGCAGCGATACTGGATAAATTCTACGCATCAGCAAAGAAGCGGCGGGTCGCATCGTCCGCCGGAAAGTAGGATTCGATCCTGATTTCCTGCAGGGTGATGTCGCGCGGCGTGCCGAGTGTCGCGATGGTTGAAAAGAAACTGAGTTCGATGCCATCCTTCTTGATGTCGACGGTCAGGATCGGTGCCTGCCAGTGGCCAGGCTGGAATCGTTTCCAGTCGGTTGGAACGCCCTCATAGGTTTCCAGCTCGCGCACCAGGTCGGCGACAGGCCCGGTTGAGCCGTTGGACAGCGCTTCGGCATGCAGCTGGCGCAGCAGGAACGGCGCGATGACGTCCCAGTTTGCGACGTGCCTGCGCACGCCCTGTGGCGAAAAAAGGCTACGCATCATGTTTCCGGCGACGGGCGGAAGCTGCGTGGGCGAATCCACGTCATACAAGAAACCCTGAAGCTTCATCGCTCCGCGATTTGCCCGATGCACGTCGAACAGCCCGTCGACCACCATCGCCGGGAAGGGATCCTGCTGCTGCATCATCATGTTGAGGGCCTGATCGACAGCCGCCATTTCCGGCTCGCTGAGCGCGCTTTCCCGGTACTCAGGAGCGAAACCCGCGGAGAGCAGCAGATCGTTCCTGTCGCGCAGCGGCACGTCCAGTGCCTCGCAGATCTGCAGCACCATGGATCGGCTCGGCGACGAGCGCGCCGATTCGATAAAACTGATGTGTTTTTGGGAAACATCGCACAGCAGCGAAAGCTCCAGCTGACTCACATTGCCGCGGGCCCGCCAGGATTTCAGAAGGCGCGGAAATTCGGTTGTCTGCATCGTTGGCAACTCCGTTGGCCGTTTCATACTTGGCCACGCGCGGCGCAAAAACAACTACCCGGCAGGTAGTTGCAGCCATTCCGCTGATTTCTACGATCTGGTCATGAACCACCCAGGACGAAAGGAACGGTCATGATCAGGTTTCAATCGAATGCACGACCGCTGCGTGCCGCACTGTCGGCAAACGGCGTCTTTTCATTGCTGAGCGGCGGCATCTGCATTGCTGACTCGGATACAATAGCGGGCCTGTTGTTTGCGCAGCCATTTTCATTGCTTGGCTTCTCGTCGCAGATGCTATTCTTTGAACTCGGCATCGGCCTGCTTGCCTTCGGAGCCTTTGTTTTATGGACCGCCTTACAGAGAACCATCAGCCGTGGTCGCGCAAAAATCATCACGATCATGGATGCCGGCTGGGTGCTGGCAAGCCTCGATCTGCTGTTTTTCATGTCCGGTCTCTGGACCACGACCGGCACGTGGATTGTCGGCGGAACCGCAGCGATTATCGGCACATTTGCGGCTGAACAGCTCTTCGGGCTGGCGGTCCTTTACCAGGGGCAGAACGAGGTCAAGGCAAAGACCGACGGGCGCAGGCTGACGCTCACCGCCACGGCGATCACCAGTGCTTCGCCCGAACGCGTCTGGCAGGTCATGAGCCACCATGAAGCCTATGCGGATGTCGCCGACAATTTGTCAAAGGTTGAAGTCCTGCGTGGCACCGGCGCCGACACGGAGCGCCGCTGCACCGACACGAAAGGCAAGAGCTGGAATGAGACATGCACCCTGTGGGAAGAGGGCAGGGCCTATGCTTTTCGCGTTCACACCGATGCGCCGGATTATCCATATCCGATCGCGCAGCTCAACGGAAAATGGTTGTTGGATCCGGTTCCGGGCGGCACCCGGATCACCATGATCTTCAAGGTGACCGGCAAATCCGGCCTGCTGAACGGCCTCATTTTCCGCTTGATGGCAGCACCGTTTTCGAGTGTTTGCGACCGGCTTTTGACAAACTGGATTGCGGTCATGGAAGATACGGCTGCCTCAGACCAGGTCGACCAGATTGCGCAATCCGGCTATGATGCCGCTATGCCAGCCTGACCGGATGTGAAGAGGCGCGGTTAGCCGCGCCTCTTTGCCCAATGGTCCGTTATCCGCGCGCGGCTGCCATCCTTTCAATGAACGCAACCGCATTCCCGACCCCATCCTCATTGCGCAGTTTTATCCCCACATCTTCTGCCTTGCTGCGCATCTGTTCGTTGGTCATGAGTTGATTGAACCCTGTCGCCAGACCTTCCGCGTTCACTTTCTTTTGCGGAATGGGAACCGGCCCCGCGCCCAGCCTGTGAACGGTCTTGCCCCAAAATGGCTGATCGGCAAAAAACGGACAGATCAGTGTCGGTTTGCCGGCCCTGAGACCCGCCGCCGTGCTGCCTGCTCCGCCATGGTGGACGACGGCAGTGCAACGCGGAAACAGCCAGTCGTGCGGTGCCTGATCAATCATGAATATGGACTCGGGCAGGTCACTTGCCTGCAATCCGCCCCAGCCGGTTGCGAGGATTCCGCGGCGTCCGGTCTTGTCGAGTGCGTCGATAGCCGCCTTTGCGAGGCGCTCCGGGTTGCGCCCGGACATGGAACCGAAGCCGACATAGATCGGTGGTGGGCCAGCGTCGAGAAACGCTTGCAAATCCTCAGGCGGTCGCCAGCTGTCGATGGCGTTGAGGAACCAGTAGCCGGACATGATCGCCGTCTGCGGCCAGTCCGACGGTCGCGGCAGAACGTATTCGCTGAGCGCATGCAGGGCAGGGATCTCACGACCATCCTGGTCCCGCAGATAATCGACATTTGTGCGTTTGACGGGCGTATCGGTCTCCCTGCGCCAGGTACGCACATCCTTTGATGACGACGCCTTGATCAGCGCATTGACGATCCGGTAGCCGAGCCGGTTGTACCATCCACCGAGGCCGAGTTCAGGAAAGCCGACGCAGGGAAATTCCGATGTCGGCACGATCATCGGGATGGGGGTTGCCAGAATGCACGGGATGCCGAATTTCTCGGCAATGGCCGGGCCGAGAACCGCCTTGGGATGAAACAGCACCATATCCGGTTCGACGTCTCTTGCAACGGCCCAACTGTCTTCGACGGCCTTGCGCCGCAGTGGCGCGACCTGCCGCGACATCTTGATCATCGCCGCAACGGTACGAAATATATTGGTCGTATCCTCCATCAGAGCCTTTCCCTGATCGGAATCGATGATTTTCATCAGATCGTCGCTGATGAAGCCGTAGTTGAGGCCATGCTCTTCAATGTAGCCGCGAAACCGTTCGCAGGTGGCGAGTGTGACGTCATGACCGGCAGCAATCAGCCCTTTGCCAAGGGCGACATAGGGCTGCACATCGCCGCGTGATCCGATTGTCAGGATGAGGATTTTCATCAACGCCGCCTCAGTCTTCTATCCGTTGCAGTTAAGTTGCACGCGTGTACCGTTCAAGAAAGAGGTGAAAAAACTCCGAGTTAGGGCCGGGTCCTTGACAATTGCACCGATCATCCCCTTATAGGCGCCTGGTTCGGGGCACCTGCCGCTCGCGGGCGAAAGCCATGGTGAAGCCCTCTATAGTCATAACCACCGCCAATTCAGAGCATCTGGACTGATGGTAATGCGAGCTCCGTTTTTCACCAGCATGCGCAATCTGTATGAGGCGAAGAATGACCGATACACTGCACACTATTGAAACACTGAAAGACCAGGCGCGACGACTGCGCAAATCGCTGGCCGAAGCAGGCCGGCCCATGGGGCACTCCCAGGCGCTTGAGGCCATTGCCCATCAGCATGGGTTCAAGGACTGGAACACCATTTGTGCGATGGCGTCCAACGCGCCGCCGATTGCACCTGTCTATGTCGGCGAAGCGGTGCGGGGAACCTACCTCGGACAGCCCTTTACCGGGCGGGTCCTGGTGTGCACGTCCTGCCGGCCCATGACCGGTTCCGGGTGACGCTGCATTTCGACGAGCCGGTTGATGTGGTGACCTTCGACAGTTTTTCCGCCTACCGCCAAAGGGTGCACGGCGTGATCAACTCGCAAGGCACCACCCCGCAGAAAACATCTGACGGGGCACCGCATTTGCAATTGCATCTGTAAAAGCAGCTGGCCTGCCGCGTTCTGCGCGGCGGGCTTTTTTTGTGTTTTAGAGCGCGGCCGCCACCCGGCTGCCCTGATCGATGGCGCGCTTCGCATCGAGTTCGCCAGCAAGGTGGGCGCCGCCGATTGTCTGGTTGGCGATGCCATGGCTTTCCAGCGCCGCGGCGAGGCTGTTTTCCGAAAGCTGACCAGCACATATGACGATGGTGTCGACGTCCAGCCATTGCGGGTCACGCCGCTCTTCGCCGAACGAGATGCGCAGGCCCTGGTCGCCGATTTCCTCGTAATTGACATTGCCGAGCATCTGCACGTTTTTCATCGCCAGCGCCGCCCGGTGGATCCAACCGGTGGTCTTGCCGAGGCCGGCGCCATGTTTTTTCGACTTGCGCTGCAACAGCGTGATCTCGCGCGGCGAACTTTCCGGTTGTGCGCCTTCCGGCCGCAGACCGCCACGGGTTTCAGACGGATCGCCAACGCCCCATTCCTTTTTCCACAATTCCAGGTCTTCGGTCGGCGAGTGGCCCTCATGGGCAAGATATTCGCACACGTCGAAGCCGATACCGCCGGCGCCGACGACGGCCACTTTTTTGCCTACTGGCTTTTGATCACGAAGCACATCGATGTAGCTCAACACCTTGGGGTGATTCTGACCCGGAATCTCCGGGTCGCGCGGCAGGACACCGGTCGCGACAATCACTTCGTCATAGCCTTCTTGGCGCAACGCGTCCGGATCGACCTGCCTGCCCAAAACGGTCCGCACCTGTTTCAACTCGAGCTGGCGTTTGTAGTAGTCGACAAGCCCGATAAACTCTTCCTTGCCCGGTACGCGCTTGGCCATGTTGAGCTGGCCGCCGATCTCGGATGCCTTGTCGAACAGCGTCACCTCATGGCCGCGCTCCGCCGCGACCAGCGCTGCCGACAGTCCGGCCGGACCGGCGCCGACGACCGCAATCCGACCCGGCGTTCCGGTCGGCTCATAGTTGAGTTCGGTCTCGTGACAGGCGCGCGGATTGACGAGACATGTCGAAAGCTGCAGCTGGAACGTATGGTCAAGGCAGGCCTGGTTGCAGGCAATGCAGGGTGCGATCTCGTCGGAACGCCCTTCCTTGGCTTTCTTGACAAATTCCGCATCCGCCAGGAACGGCCGGGCCATGGAAACCATATCGGCGCATCCGTCAGCCAGAACGCTTTCCGCGACTTCCGGCGAATTGATGCGGTTTGATGTGATGAGCGGAATGGAGACTTCGCCCATCAGGCGTTTGGTGACCCATGTAAAGGCCCGGCGCGGGACCGACGTGGCAATCGTCGGAATGCGTGCCTCGTGCCAGCCGATGCCGGTGTTGATGATGGTGGCGCCTGCCGCCTCGATGGCCTTTGCAAGCTGCACCACTTCTTCCCAAGTCGAACCGTTGGGAACCAGATCGATCATCGACAGCCGGTAGATAATGATGAAGTCGTCGCCAACCGCCTCGCGCACCCGCTTGACGATTTCTATCGGCAGGCGCATGCGGTTCTTGTAGGCGCCGCCCCAGTCGTCCTCGCGCTTGTTGGTGTGGGTTACCAGGAACTGGTTGATGAAATAGCCTTCCGATCCCATGATTTCGACACCGTCATAGCCGGCTTCGCGGGCAAGGGTGGCGCAATTGGCGAAATCGGCGATCTGCTTTTCGATACCGGCTTCGTCAAGCTCGATCGGCGCAAAGGGAGAAATCGGCGACTTGACCGCCGATGCGGAGACGCCGCCCTGGTGATAGGCATAGCGCCCCGAATGAAGGATCTGCATGGCGATCGTGCCGCCCTCGGCATGCACCGCCTGCGTGGTTGGAATGTGCTCGGCGACCTCTTCCTTTACCGAAAGCTTGCCTGCGCCAGGCAGCGCGGCGCCTTCCTCGTTTGGCGAAACACCACCGGTGACCATCAGTGCCACTCCGCCGCGCGCCCGTTCGGCGAAATAGGCGGCGACACGCTCATGCGCCTTGCGATCTTCAAGACCGGTATGCATCGAGCCCATCAGGATACGGTTGGGCAGCGTTTTGAAACCGAGATCGAGCGGGGTGAAGATGTGTGGATATAGCGACATTGACGATTCCTTTGCTTGGACCATCGATTGGCGGTGGGATGTCGAAATTTGGACTAGACCATTGCGGCGCGGATCTGGGCGAGGCCCGGGCCGGCCTTCTCGCCCATCTTCTGGGCCAGCAGCGCCAGGGCGTTGGCAGGGCGGATCATCACTTCGAACTCGCAGATGAGCCCGTTTTCGTCAAAGCGGATCATGTCGATGCCCTTCAGTGATTTGTCGTCGATGCGCGCCTCGAATTCCAGCACGGCGCTCGCCCCGTCTTCCGTTGCGAACTGACGGTGGTAGCCAAAATCCTCGAAAATACCGGCGACGGTTCCGATGATATAGACAAAAGCCTGCTTGCCGCCAAAGGGCGTGAACACCGCGGGAGATCGGAAAACAACTTTGTCGGACGTTATATCGGAAAGCGAACCCGTGTCCTTGTTGATCAAAGCATTGTGCCAGCTTTCGAGGCTCTTTTGTGCATTTGGCTGCAAACCCGCTAAGGCGGTCATCGGCATCCTCCCGTGAAACCGTTGGATGATCTCATCCATATGTGCATTGACACATATATGCCAGATTGACTAAAAATGACAATCGAAAAATGGAGTTTTCCAGCCGGTGGCCCTTTCTCATGCGATTCTTGTCTGTCTGACCGAGCGTCCCATGTCGGGTTACGATCTGGCCAAGTTCTTCGATACATCCATCGACTTTTTCTGGAAGGCCACCCATCCCCAGATCTACCGCGAGCTGAAGAAGCTTGGCGAGAAGGGGCACGTCTCATCGATTGAAGAGGTTCAGTCGGGAAAGCCCAACAGGATCGCCTACAGCATAACCGACGGCGGTCGTGCAGCGCTTAAAGAGTGGTCACGCGAACCGGTTGCCTTGCCTTTGATCAAGGATGATCTGCTGGTGCGATTGCAGGCGATAGAATATGTCGACAAAAAAGCGCTGAAAGAACAGGTCGCCACGCGTCTCGAAGCACATCGCGAACAGCTCGGCCAGTATTTTCACATCAAGGACGTACGCTTCAGCGATGGGCAGCCGCCCGCCGAAGACCTCGGCAAGCTCATGGGTCTTGAGCTTGGCATCCAGAATGAACAGGGCTGGATTTCCTGGTGCGAGAGCGTTCTGGAACGTCTCGAGGCCGATAAACAGTAATTATTACAGTGCATTGTGGTGCAATGCGGACTCGATTGGTGAGCCGTAGCCCTACAGTTTCACCGTCCGCAGGCGCAGCGCGTTGGCGATGACTGAGACGGACGACAGGCTCATGGCAGCGGCGGCTATCATGGGAGAAAGCAAAGTGCCGGTCAGCGGATAAAGAATGCCCGCGGCGATCGGAATGCCGGCGGTATTATAGGCAAAGGCAAAGAACAGGTTCTGCCGGATATTGCTGATCGTGGCACGTGCTAGCTTGCGGGCGCGCACGATACCGGAAAGATCGCCCTTGAGAAGCGTGATGCCGGCGCTCTCGACAGCAACATCGGCGCCGGTGCCCATGGCAATGCCGACATCGGCGGCGGCAAGCGCCGGCGCGTCATTGATACCGTCACCGGCCATCGCCACCCGTTTGCCTTCGGCCTTGAGATCATCAACCAGCCGCTTCTTGTCCGCCGGCAGCACACCGGCGTGTACGTCATCGATGCCGAGCTGCTTTGCCACAGCTTTTGCCGTTGTCTCGTTGTCGCCGGTGGCCATGACGACCGACATGCCTTGTGCGTGCAGTGCGCTGATCGCCAAATTAGCGTTTTCCTTGACCGGATCGGCAACCGCCACAATACCGGCCAGCGCTCCCTCAATGGCAACGAACATGGCCGTTTTGCCGTCTTCGCGCAGTTCGTCGGCGACGCCAGCGGCATCTGTTGTGTCGATGGCCAGCATCTCCATCAGCGCGTCGTTTCCAAGCGCGACATCCCGCCCGGCGACCTTGCCGACAACCCCTTTGCCGGTGATGGCCTCGAAATTGATCATCGTTTCGAGCCCGAGCTTCTTGTCCTCGGCGCCCTGGACAATGGCCTCGGCCAGCGGGTGTTCCGATCCCTTTTCCAGCGTTGCGGCGAGTTTGAGGATCGTATCTTCGTTGTGACCAGAGAGTTTGATGACATCGGTCAGCTGCGGTCTTCCTTCGGTGAGTGTCCCGGTTTTGTCGACGATGAGAACATCGACGCCACCGAGATTCTCGAGCGCCTGCGCGTCCTTGACCAGGACACCCGCCTGCGCGCCGCGACCGGTCGCAGTCATGATGGACATGGGTGTAGCCAGTCCAAGCGCGCACGGACAGGCGATGATCAATACGGAAACGGCTGAAATCATTGCGAAAATGAAGGCCGGCGACGGCCCAATGGCCAGCCAGACGACAAAGGCGAGGACGGCGATCGCGACTACGGTCGGCACGAAATAGGATGCCACGCGATCCGCGAGCCCCTGGATCGATGCCTTGGAGCGCTGGGCGCTGGAGACCATGTCGACGATTTGCGACAGGGTCGTTTCACTGCCCACCCGTTGCGCCGCCATGACCAGGCTGCCGTTTTTGTTGAGCGTACCGCCGGTCAGCCCGTCACCCGACGCTTTTTCAACGGCAACCGGCTCACCTGTGATCATGCTTTCATCGACTGCGCTGCGGCCGTTGACCACAATGCCATCGACCGGGATCCGGTCGCCGGGCCGGACGCGCAATTGGTCTCCTTCGACGATGTTTTCCAGTGGCGCGTCATACTCGGTGCCGTCGGCGAGAATGCGTCTGGCCGTCTTTGGTGCGAGATCGAGCAGGGCTCTGATGGCGTCGCCCGTGCGCTCGCGAGCCCTCAGTTCAAGCACCTGGCCGGCAAAAATCAGTGCAATGATGACGGCAGCCGCTTCGAAATAGACCGGTACATGACCGCCATCCATCTGGAACTTCGCCGGAAAGAGCCCGGGCAGAAACGTCGCGACGACGCTGTATCCGTAGGCCGCGCACACACCGAGGGTAATCAGCGTCCACATATTGAAATTGAGCGTGCGGATGGATTGAACGCCGCGTTTAAAAAAGGGCAGGGCGGCCCAAAGAACCACGGGGCTGGCAAGCAGGAATTCGAGATAGATTGCGGTCTTTTCGCCGAACAGCGACCGCACCGGCAGTCCGACCATCGGGCCCATCGTCAGCACCAGAAGCGGCACCGCGCAGATGAGACTCACTTTGAGCCGTCTGGAGAAATCGATCAGTTCTTCATTCGGCCCCTCCTGCGGGGCGCCGATCGGCTCTAGTGCCATGCCGCATATCGGGCATGCGCCAGGCTCATTCCGGATGATTTCCGGATGCATCGGGCAGGTGAATGTCGTGCCTTCAGGTGCGTCGTGTATTACCCGCCTGGAATTGCCGGAGGCATAGAAATAGGGATCGCTCAGGAAATCCTGTTGGCATTTGTCCGAGCAGAATACGAATGTGTCTTCGTTGAATTGCGCGTTGGGCGCCGTGTCCGCGTCTGATACCGGCATGCCGCAAACCGGATCGACAGGTGCTCCGGTCTCCGCACCAGGATGTGCGTCATTGTGGGTCGCATGGCCCGCGGACGCGCTGTCCATTTCCGTTCCAGATGAAATATCGGTCTTTTCAGACATCAGGGGCTCCGCTTGCCTGCGTAAACCCGGATTGGAATATGGCAATTATGATTTAAACAGGTGCGACTTATATAGCCCGGTTAGCGCTGCGGCGAAACCGGGCTTCAACTTCATTTGATCAGTGGCTTAGCGCGATGCCGTGTCACTTGTCAGAGTCAGCGCACCGATGCCGGCCGAAGCGTTCAGGCCGACATTGGCACTGACGCTGAGCGGGATAAGATTGAGATTGTTTTTCAGATTGCCAACCAGGACATTTGCGCCGACGCCAAGGCCCAGCCCGGCAGCCGCCGAAAGGCCGAGATAGGTGCCGTCGAGCCGACCCTGCGGGATCTGATAACTGGGTGCATAGACCGCCCAGACCAGTCGCTCATGGCGCTTGAAGCCGATATCCGGTCCGACTTTGGTGATGTCGCCGCTGTAATATTCATGAGCATTGCCGCCGCGGCGGTTCTTGAAGGTGCAGGCCAGATCGCTTGACGAGCCGATGACGTAACCGAAGCCGCCATAGCTGTCACAGGTGAGCATACCCACCTTGGTCAAATGCTGTTTCCGCGCCGGCTCCGGTGCGGGCGCCGGCGGCGTGTCGGCCGCATTGGATCCCGCTGTGTGCAGGAAAGTGGCCGCCATGGCCGCGATCAGGGTTGCGGCCAGTGTGTTGGTTCTCATTTTTTGTCTCTCCAGGTTCGGTTGGCTTGGGCAGAATAGGAATTGACGCCACCTGCTCCTGCCGGCTCTCGGCCCGGCATTCAGCGGACCGATAGAAAGCCCGGATTCGCGGCCAAATTGAGCCCGGATTGTGTTCGTTGTCGGATGATTGCGTGGCAGGATAGTAGAAACGTAACTTGTTCAACCAGTAAGATATCGACGTCGGTTATGAGCCCTAAGTGACAGCGATCATAATTGCTGCCAACGTCAGCTTTGCATTTGTTTCGCCGTTGCTTCTTCCCAGCCTTTGATCAAAACCGCCCGGCGCCCAGGGTACTTCTCGCCAAGCACTTTCAGCTCTTGGACCCGGTCCGTTTTGAAGTGCCGGTAGTCTTTTCTCGTCTCACACCAGGCAACCAGGTACCGGCTTCGATCCAGGAAAGCGATCAACAGTGGCCATACGATCCGATCTGTTATTCCGCCATCCCGGTCGGTGTAAGTCAATTGAAGCCGGTAGCGCTCTCTGATGGCGTGCCGCAGAAGGGCGCTGTCAAATCGCTCCGATACCTTTGATTGCGTCGTTATTGCCTTAGAGCTTGCG
>JAAEOH010000024.1 GCA_024244645.1 Hyphomicrobiales bacterium | reverse complement strand
GATCGGCCGATTGTCCGCCACCCTTGAAAGGATGATGTTGTTGATATTCAGAGATGAATGGGCCGGGCAATTTTGCCCCCTGACTGCGTTGGCTCGCGCTTGTGGTGGGTTGGCACCACGGCACGCAACCCGCCTTGTCAGCGACCAAAATCGCCTCGGTCAAATGATTCAATCTAAACAAGACACGCTCTAATCAACCAAGACCTGCTGCGCGGAGAGAAATGATCGCGGCAGCGCCGATCATCAGCACAGCAACCATGTTGAGGCGAAGGGCCGCAAAGCCGACGATGATCAGCGTGATGGCTTCAGCCAACCCGTTTGACACGGCCGCCGGAGCGACCAAAGTCGTCAGCACCGCAGCCGGCACTGCGTCCAGGGCTGCACTGACCCGCGGCGGTATGCGCTGGAACCGCGACAACACCATGTGTCCGCCAATCCGCGTTGCATATGTGGCCAGCGCCCCGGCAATGATGATCCATGTTACGTCGGAAAATTGCGGCATGGTGTCAGACCCCCTCCACATCGGCTTTGATGGTATCGGGAAGCGGGTCGCCGCCTGAGATCAGCGCAGCCAGCAACACGCCGGCAACGCCTCCAACACTGATATGCCACGGGGAACCGACCGTGTAGAAGGCAATAATCGAGGCCACACTGCTTGCCACGACAACTGGCAGCCAGTTCCTGCGTTCGCGGAACCCCATGACCAGTACAAGGAAATAGATCGGCAGCATGAAATCTATACCGAAGGCATAGGGGTTTTCGATCAGCCTGCCGAAATAAGCCCCAACGGCCGTCTCCAGCACCCACATGAAATAAACCGGCAGGGCGACGCCCATATACCAGCTGAAGCTGATCAGATAGCTGCTTTCATGACGTTTCTCCGATTCGGCGAACTGGGCGTCCATCATCATGAAAAATGTGATGGCTTTCTGCAGCGTGGAAAACCCGGCGATTTTCGGCCCCAGTGAGGCGGAATACAGGATGTGCCTGAAATTGACCGCAAAGATCGAAAACACGATGAGCCAGGGCGCAATCTTGGTGCCGAACAGATCGATCCCGACCATTTGGCTGGCGCCGGCATAAAGAGCCGCACTCATCAAAATGGCCTGGTAGATCGTCATGCCGTTTTCGATCGCCAGCGCGCCAAACAGCAGGCCAAAGGGCGCTGCGCCGACAATGATGGGCAGTGACATACGCAATCCCTGGCGAAAATCAGCATCGAATTTCAACGGCATTCATGACCTCTTCCGGGCCAAAGTGCCGGTAAAAATGAGGAAAAACACTATTAGCTGAGGCGATTGGCGATATTGCCGGCAGTTTAGGTCAGCAATGTTGACCTGTCACGCGAATAAAAATGATCCTTCGTTCAACAAGACCGATCATTCGCCGATGCGGGTAAACCACTCATCTTCATCAATGACCTCAATCTCCAGTTCGGCAGCCTTGCGAAGTTTCGACCCCGCACCGGGACCTGCCACAACCAGATCGGTCTTCTTTGAAACCGAGCCTGCCGTTTTTGCACCCAGGCGCTCGGCCATTGCCTTGGCCTCATCGCGCGACATGCGCTCCAGCGATCCGGTAAAGACGATTGTCTTTCCCGAAAATGCCGTGTCGGTGGCAATCTGCTCCGCATCTTTCGGATGCACATATTCAAGCAGTTCCTCGACAATCGCCGCATTGTGCGGCTCTGCGAAGAACTCTGCCAGCGCATGGGCGGCGGTCGGACCGATACCGTCGATATTGACGAGATCGTCCCAGGTTTCGCCCTCTTCGTTGCTGACTGATCGCATGGCGTCGACGAAACCGCGGGCCGAGTGATAGACCCGTGCCAGGATCTTGGCATTGCCCTCACCCACATGGCGGATTCCCAGCCCGAATATGAACCGGTGCAGATCGACATCGCGTCTGGCCTGGATGGCTTTGAACAGATTGTCGGCACTCTGCTCGCCCCAGCCCTCGCGACTTTTCAGTTTCTGCAGCTCGGACGCTTCGTCACGCGCCTGGAGCGTGAAGATCTCGGCCGGGTTTTTCACCAACCCCTCATGATAGAAGGCTTCGGCCTGTTTATCGCCAAAACCGTCAATATCGAACGCATTACGGGAGACAAAATGTTTCAGTTTTTCAACCGCTTGCGCCGGACAGATCAGACCGCCCGCGCAACGGCGCACGGAATCGACCCGACCGGTTTTTTCATTCACCTCGCGGGTGGCGGGGCTATCGCACACCGGGCAGGTTTCGGGAAAAACAAACGGCACACTGTCGGCATGCCGCATTGAAACGTCGACATCCATCACTTTGGGGATAACATCACCCGCCCGGTAGATCGTAACAGTGTCGCCGATGCGCAGATCGCGCCCCTCGCGTATCGGCTCCCCATTGCTCCCGATCCCGGCAATGTAGTCCTCGTTGTGCAGCGTTGCGTTGGAAACCATCACCCCGCCGACTGTGACCGGCTCAAGCCGGGCCACCGGGCTGAGCGCGCCGGTTCGACCGACCTGAATTTCTATGTCCTTGAGGATCGTGGTTGCGGTTTCGGCCGGAAATTTGTGGGCGATCGCCCAGCGCGGACTGCGCGATACGAATCCCAGACGCGCCTGCAGGCCCAGATCGTCGACCTTGTAGACAACCCCGTCAATGTCATAGGCAAGCCCTGCCCGTTCGGCTTCGATCACGCGGTAATGGCCAATCAGTTCGGCAACTGTCTCAAATCGCTTCATCAGCGGATTGACCGCAAATCCCCAACTGCCGAAGCACTCAACGACGCCCAGTTGCGTGTCGGCCGGCAGACCACTTGTATCGCCCCATGCATAGGCAAAGAATTTCAGCGGCCGGCTTGCGGTGATCGACGTATCGAGCTGGCGCAGTGAGCCGGCGGCCGTGTTGCGCGGATTGACATAGGTCTGCTTGCCTTCAGCTTCCTGCCGTCTGTTGAGCTCCGCGAAATCGGCCTTGGTCAAGAAGACTTCGCCACGAACTTCTATCACCTCGGGCACGTTGCCGTTGAGCCGGTGCGGGATGTCGCGGATGGTCTTTGCATTGGCCGTGACATTTTCTCCAACCGCACCGTCACCGCGTGTCGCAGCCGTAACCAGCGTTCCATTCTCGTATCGCAAGGCCAGCGACAGGCCATCGATCTTGGGCTCGGCGGTAAAGGTCAGCGGCGCGTCGGCCGTCAGCTTCAAAAAGCGGCGCACCCTGTCCGTAAAATCCTGAACGTCCTCTTCCGAAAAGGCATTGTCCAGCGACAGCATCGCCACCTTGTGGGTGACTTTCTCGAATTTTTCCAGGACCGCGCCACCGACGCGATCGGTCGGCGAATCGTCACGCTTGAGGTCCGGAAACCGCTCCTCGATGGCCAGATTACGCTTTTTCAACGCATCATATTCGGCGTCGGTCACAACCGGTGCGTCGTCGGTGTGGTAGTGCCTGTTGTGGGCAGCGATTTCAGCCGCAAGCCGCGCAAGCTCCTGTGCGGCCTGGTCTTCATTCAGTGCTTCAACGGCAATGGTTTTGACAGACATCTACTCTACCCGTGAATCATCAACACAGGAGTTTTAGAGCAATGAGGGGTGCCCTGACAAAGGCAAATTCATCGCCGGCCAAATAGCCACGATCCGTAAACCTCCGGTGCGGTTTCCACGTGCCGACTGCTAGAGCGTGTCTTGTTTATGCGGGATCATTTGGTGGCGGAAAATGCTGTTGTAATGCTGCGGCAATTGGGCCGGTCAAATGTTCCCGCATAAACAAGATACGCTCTAGTCACCTGAATCTAAAATTCGCCGCATAGGGTTTGCTGCGTTCGCTGGCAGAACCGTTTGACGGATGCGAGGATTTCGTCGGCTGATTTGACCCATTTGTACGGCTTTGGGTTTTCATTGTGCACCTCGATGAAT